>JAICXI010000147.1 GCA_025980505.1 bacterium
CCCGGCTCTGGGCCCTGGGGTTGGGCTTGTGGTCCGGGTTGGGGGCTTGGACATTTACGGCATGGTTTACGGTGCTTGCCCTTTTGGTCGCCACCGTTTTGGTTCTGGCTTCCCGGAAGAAGTTGAAGGGGACGGCGTGGTTCCTGGCGGGATTGCTCCTGGCCATGGCGCCCTTCCTGGTTTCCGCTTATGCCGAAGGTTATGGCCACCATTTAATCGACGCCTCTTCCTGGAGCCGTTGGTTCGGCCCCGGCCACCGCTTTTGGACCCATCTTTCTTATTTTACGGCGCTTTTTTGGGGTCCCCTTTTACCTTCTGTTTCTTACGGCCCCGTTTGGGGAGGGGTTTTAAACCCGGTTTTATCGTCCTTTTTCTTCCTGGGAATCGCCCGGATTTGCCGGCGCCGCGAAGAACCGATGGCGGCGTGGATCGGCATGGCGTTGGTGGTTTGTCTGGCTCCCGCCTTTTTGGCGGGGGACTACGTGGAGTTCAACCGCATCATCCAAGTGATGCCGTTCCTGCTGCTGGTGGTTGGCATCGGCTTCCAAGATCTTTTCCTTTCGTGGGGGGGGAAAATCGAAACGAAAAAACTCATGGCCTTCGGTGGCTTGCTCCTTTTATCGTTCGGCCTTGATCTAAACCACTTTTTCAAGCCATCCACAGCGGGACCCTTTGGACGGCCCCATTTGAAATCGAGTATGGAGAATGAGAATTTCAACGCTTTCCAGGTTTTAAGAAAAACGTACCAGGAAAGGGGGACCGGCCTTATCTTCGTCGATTTCCTGCCCTTGCAAGCCGGACATACGCTTTACGTGGCCACCTATCCCTTCAACGGCGCGGCCAACCCCCGCCTGGGAGTCGAATCGGAGACATGGGCGGGCGTCGTCACCAATGTTTATTATGAACCATTCTTGGCAAAACGATTCCCCGGCTCCCGGTGGTATTGGACCGGCGAAGGCGCGCCCCCGGACCAAGGGGGATTGGCCGTCGGGATCATCCCCCGGACGCCGGGAAACCGTAGGATGTTCGACCGCTGGCTGGAAACCCATGCCTGCTTCGACCGGATGAACCTCCAAGCCGAGGAGAGTTTCAACAACCCGGAAACTTACCGCCAATCCCTTGCCGCGCTGCCGGGGGCCTATCCACTGGTAAAAGGCGATCCCTTCTTGGAGGCGGTTTATTGGGAATGGTGTTCCCAGTATTTTTACAGCCCTTCCTATTCGGAAAATATCCAAGCCCTTGGGAACGCCGTCCGCGATGGGTATCCGGCGGTCCATTTGTACCGAAAAGCGGCCGACTTGTTGCGGATGGAAGGAAAGACCGCGGAAGCCGACAGGATGATGGAAAAGGTGGGGAGGCTGAAAAACGCCTTGAAGATCCCCGAGGGCCCGGTTTTTCAAAAGAGTGACGCCGAAAGACGGCCGTCGGCGGATTAAAACCAAGGAGAATTATGCCCGGGCAAGTTCCTCGCGATTGGCGCTCCTTCTCGGTCTTTCTCGCCGCCAACGCGCTCTTATCTTATGTCCCCTTGCCGGTACCCGCCCAGATAGGCCTGGGCTTCGCCGGGATCGTCCTCCCGCTTTTGCTTTTTTCAAGATCGAACAATGCTCCGCCCGCGCGTGGAAAAGAAACCTGCGGCCGAGAAATGATGGCCTTGCCCCCAGCCTGGCTTGCCGGGGTCGGAGTGGCGGCGATCCTTGGCTTAAGGTTTTTCAACCTGACCGCCTTCCGTCCCTGGCCCTCGGGCGACGAGGCCCTCCAGGGTTATTTCGCAATCGACTTGATCCGGAAGTGGGACTGGCGTTTTTTCTACACCACGGGCCAGCATCCGCCGCTTTTGATTTGGATGTTGACGTTTTTTTTCCGGGCGTTCCAATCGCCCTTTTTTAACTTATGGTTCCTGCCCGCGGCCTTTTCAGCGGCCTTTGTTTTCGCCGCTTATGCCGCGGCCCGAAAGGTATTTTCCGAATCCTTTTCGATCCTTTTTGTCTGCCTGCTGGGCTTCAGTTTTTGGCCCCTTTATTTCGGAAGGAACTGCGTCCAGGGCATGCTGGTGCCGTTTTTCGAGGCGGTGGGGTTTTACTTACTGGCCTGCCTTTGGAAAAGCAAAGCGGGACCGCGGAAAAACCTTTGGGCGGCGGTTTTGGGCGCCTGGACGGGCTTGGGCTCCCTGACTTATACCTCCTGGTTTATCGTCCTGGTCGTTTTCGCTTTCTTGCTCTGGCGGGAGGGGATCCGGGGAAGAAGGGCGAATCTAAAGCCCTTTTTCATTTTTGGGGCTTTCCTTCCCTTGGGTTTAAGTCCCTGGGCCTGGGCGGCCGTCCGGGAGCAGTTCGGGGGCTATGTCTTTGGCGCCTCGTTCTTGAGCGGCTTTTTTAATTGGAAGGACCAACTGGGGACCTCCCTTTCCTATATCACCTCGCTTTTTTGGGGTCCATTGAAAGGCCCGGCGGGTTACGGGCCTGTATGGGGAGGCATGTTGAATCCGGTCCTCGCCTCCTGTTTCGCATTGGGGTTGCTGGAAATGGTTCGCTATTGGAAAAAACCGGCCATTCAAGCCACGGCCTTTGTTTTTTTACTCTTCCTGGCCCCCGGCATGCTTTCGGCCGACCATGTGGAAATGTTCCGGATCATCCAGGACCTTCCGCTCTTACTGTTGATAACGGCCCTTGGCCTATCCCGTTTACTGGGAAACCTCCGGTTTTCAAGGCGCCCCATTGCTTTGGCCCTTTTATTGGGTCTGTCCCTTGGCCTTGATTTTCATCATTTGCTTAAGGCGAAGGGCGACGCCTTGATCTCCCCGGGCCGCCTTCCCCTTGTCCAGGATGAGAATTACTGGGCCTATCTTAAGTTGAAACCGGTGGCCCAAACCCAGGGGCCGGGGTGGGTCTTCACCGACTTCATCCTTCTTTCCCATGACCACACCCTGGCCGTCGCCACTTATCCCTTCAACGCCGCGGAAAATCCAAAGTTGGCGGACCGGGAACCGGCTTGGGCCGCCATCCTTTCCAATGTCCATTACGCCTCTTTCCTGGCCAAACGCTTCCCGGGTTCCCGGTGGTATCCCGTGACGCCCTCTCCCGCCGGCGATGGGGGAATGGCGGTCGGCATCATCCCGGTGACGGCCCAAAACCGGGAAGGGCTCCAAGGGTGGTTGAAAGTCCACCGCTATTTCCACCGATTGGGCGTCGAAGCGGAGAACATGATGAATAATCCCGAACGGTACCGGGCCGCCCTGCTGGAATTACCGAAGGGCTACGGCCTGGTTGCGGGCGACCCTTTCCTGGAATCTTGTTTCGGGGAATGGGCCGCCCAGTACCATTATGGCTTGCGTTACGACGGGAATATCCGATGCCTCCAACGGGCGATTCGAAAGGGCTACCCTTCCGCCAACCTTTATTACAAACTGGGGGGGTTTTATTGGATGAACCGCCAGCTGAAGGAGGCCCGGAACGCCTATCGAATGGCCGCCCGGTCGGTTCCCAATTACACGAATGCCCTGGAGGTTTTGGATTATTTGGATCACCGGCCGCCCGGCGGCCCGGTGTCGGTGCATTAAGAACCTGTAACCCAACTGAAAGATTTCACCACAGAGGCACGGAGGCGCAGCTAAAAAATAACAACAAATTCAAAGTTTTTTGTTTAACTGCGTCTTCGTGTCTCGGCGGTTAAGGGGGGGGTGTTATAATCTCTAATATCTATCGGAGGAAAATAGGATCGCAACCTTTATCGCCCTTGCTCTTTTGCTGGCGTTCATCGCCAAAGCCTGGAGGTTCTTCCTGGAGACGTCGGAGAATATCCGGCATATCCGGGTCCTCGAGCCTTGGTACTGGTTTGTCGTTTTAAACCTTCTTTTAAGCCTGATCACCAGTCAATACGATTACCAATTCCTCCCGATCGGATTCCTCATCCAACTGGCCTTGGCCGCCTGGTTTTCCATTTCGGTGGGATGGATCGTCCAGGATTGCCCCCACAAAATGATGATCCTCCATGAGAGCTCCTTTTCGAAGGGAAGGGCCGTCAAGTTTTGCTACCGTTGCGGAACCCGCCTGCCGAGGGAGTTCCATGCCCCGAAGGTCGAGGACCGCTCCTGGCCGGTGCTCTTTTTCCAACTGCCGCCCCATCTTCTCGAGTACGCCGTCTTTTGGGTGGCCCAATCCACCCTGGCGCTGGTTTCATTGTTCCTGGTCCTCCGGTTCTTGAAAAAACCGGATTTCCAACACCGGGCCGTGCTGGCGGCCGTGATCCTGGCGGTTTTAGCCCCGCCGCTGGTTTATTCCTTGGGGCGCTTCCGGCGGTATTTGGCCAAGACCCAGGGGATGATTTGGTGGAGCGATTTCAAAAATTCGTTCGTGGCTTGGGGCGTCGCCATTGGCGTGGTTTGGTGTTTGCTTCATTTTCTTCTTCAATAAATAAAGGAAAGGCGGTCCTGGAGGGCACTTGACAGGGTGGCGATGAATGGGTATAGTCCCTCCCCAAGCAGTTAAGACTCTGAGGAGACTCGAAATGGCCTTCGGAAACGCAATCAACCTGGTCCTTTTGGTACTGGTACTCGTATTGCGTCCGGAGGCGGTTCGCTCCTAACGACGGCTACCAGGCCGCGGGGCTCCGCCAAACGGGGCGACCGCGGCTTTTTTGTTTTAAGGCCCGATTTTCCCGCCAAAGCAGACTTCCAAACACTGGTTTAAAAGCTTTTTCCGGCACTTTAAGGCGCCTTTTTACCCTGAATTGCCTCGAAAAAGCCTCAATTTAATGTAAAATCTGGGTCTTTACGCCTATTCGGGTGTGGGGAACTTCAAGGGAGAAGACCATGGCAAAGCCAAAAACAAAACTCAAAAAAGGCGCCGAGATGGTGGTGGAGGTCCTCTTGAGCGAGGGCGTTGATATCGCCTGGGGCGTGACGGGCGGGGCCATCCTGCCGGTTTACGACGCCCTTTACATGAACCGGGACAAGATAAGGCTCATCGACACCCGCCATGAGCAGGGCAGCACGAACTCGATCGCGGTGGGGAAGACGCTCAAGTGCCTGAGCTGCGGCTCGCGAGATATCGGCGGTAACGGCCAGCTGTGGATGATGTTTATCAGCAACGGCCTTCTCGGCGCCTTCCTCTACTGTGCCTTCTTCCTGTTCGGGATATGCCGCTACTGGCGAGATCCGACGCCCTATGGGCTGGCGGGCGTGCTGGTGTTGCTACTTCAGTTCCCATTCATGCTCGTCTATGTCGCGGTCGGCCCGCCGCTGGTCTGGACCATGCTTGCCTACGCGCTGCTATGGAAGAACGACAGAGTGCTGAAACAGGAGCGCGCGGAAGCGGCCGCCGCCCGGCTGACCGGGCCGGGCGCGCCGGGCAGCCAGCTGGCCGTCGCGACATGAGGCCCACCGGGCCGCAGGGGGTGCCAAGCTGGCGCGGATGAAGGGTTCCGGCGCGGCGTGGCAGGAACAACGGGTCCTGCCACGTGACACGCGTTCGCCGCGTCAGGCGGACGGCTGGGGTGAGCCTGGCCCCAACGGCAACGGCATGGACCGCCCGGCTCCGCCGTCCGGGCAGCGCAACGGGCTGCCCGGCAGAGGCGGCGGCGGGGGTGGCGGCAAGCCGGGCAGCGGGCAGGCGAAGCTGGCCGAGGTCGCCCGCGGCAGCACGCTGAACCTGGTCGGGGC
>JAICXI010000354.1 GCA_025980505.1 bacterium
CCTCCTGGGCGAGGGCCTGCGCGACTATTGGGACCCGCGGTTGAAGGGCGGGAGAAGCAGCTGAAAGCCGGCGGCGGTTGGCCCCTTTGAAATTCCCGCCGGCGGCCAACCGCCGACCGCCATCCGCCGTACCTGGAGGCTTGCCTTGCCCGAGCTGTTCGCCGAGGTGGTTTTTCCCATCCCCCTCAAGCAGGTCTTTACCTACCTGGTCCCCGCCCCCTTGGAGGGCATCGCCCAGGTGGGCATGAGGTGCTTCGCCCCCTTCGGGCCGCGGCAGGCCGTCGGATTCATCACCGGGCTTACCGGCCAGAAACCCGCCCACGTCAAAAACCTGAAGGCCCTCAATTCGCTGCTGGACGGCGAACCGCTCCTGACCCCCGACCTGCAGAAACTCGGGAAATGGATCGCCGATTATTATTACTGCTCGGAAGGGGAGGCCCTTTTCGCCATCCTTCCCATGGGTTTCGTGAAGACCAAGCGTTTCCTGGGATTGAGCCCCAAGGGCCTGCGGGAGCGGGACCGGGTGATGGGGATCCTCGAAAAGGAAGGCCCCTTCCGCAAGGTCAACTGGGAAACCCTGTCGGGGGGGACGGTGCTTTTAACCCCCCGCACCGGCGGCCTGGCCCGGCTCTTAAGCAAGGAAGGCCTGGCGGAACTGAAACTGGAAGGTTCCACGGCCCCTTTGGAGGAGGATGCACTCCGGGAGGCGCCCGCCTTGGAAAAGGGCCCCCCGCTCCATCCCCAACAGCAGGCCGCCCTGGACGCGGTGGAAAAATCCCTCGAGGCGGGGACCTTCAAGACCTTCCTGCTCCAGGGGGTGACCGGATCGGGAAAGACCGAGGTCTACCTGCGGGCGATTTCCACCGTCCTCCAAAAAGGGAAACAAGCCATCGTCCTGATCCCCGAGATCGCCCTCACGCCCCAGACCGTGGAGCGCTTCACCCGCCGTTTCGGCGACCAGGTGGCGGTGTTCCACAGCCGCCTGCTTCCGGCCGAGAAAATAAGGCATCGGCGGAGGATGGCGTCCGGGGAAGCCAAGGTGGCGGTGGGGGCCCGCTCGGCCCTTTTCGCGCCCGCCCGGAACCTGGGGCTGATCGTCGTGGACGAGGAACACGAATCTTCCTATAAGCAGGACCAGCCCCCGCGCTACCACGCCCGGGACGCGGCCATCATGCGGGCGCAAATCTGCGGGGCCACGGCCCTCTTGGGCAGCGCCACTCCTTCCCTGGAATCGGTTTATAACGCCCGTTCGGGCAAGTACGGGTTCCTTTCCATGCCCCAGCGGGTCAACCAGAGGCCCCTGCCCGGGGTCAAGGTGGTGGATTTGAGGGAGGAATGGATCGTGCGGGGGTCGGACCGGCCGGTCCTTTCGGTGGCGCTGGCGGAAGCCATCCGGGAAACCCTGGACAAGAAGGAACAGTCCATGCTTTTCCTCAACCGCCGGGGATTCAACACCGTGACCCTGTGCCTAAAGTGCGGGGAACAAGTGCATTGCCCCTCCTGCTCCATCCCGGTGACTTCCCACCGGAAGGGAGGGGAAACCGCCCTCTTGTGCCACTACTGCGACTGGCGCGGGCCCGTTCCCGCGGCCTGCCCCAAGTGCAAGGACGGGGCCATCCGGCAAGTGGGCCTGGGCACGGAAAAGGTGGAGGAGGAATTGAAAAGCAGGTTTCCCGGCGCCCGCATCGCCCGGATGGACCTGGACACCACGCGGGAGCGGGGAAGCCACGAAAAAATCCTCGAGCGCTTCCGCCGCCATGAGATCGACCTGCTGGTGGGGACGCAGATGATCGCCAAGGGCCATGACTTCCCGGGGGTCACCCTGGTGGGGATCGTGGGGGCCGACACGGGGCTGGCCCTCCCGGATTTCCGCGCCTCCGAGAAGGTCTTCCAGCTGCTGGTCCAGGTTTCGGGGCGGGCGGGGAGGGCGGAAAGGGAAGGCGTGATCTACCTGCAGACCTTCAACTCGGACCACCCCAGCATCCAGGCGGCCGTGCGGCACGACACCGAGGGGTTTTGGAGGGGGGAACTGGAACTGCGCCAGGCCCTTTCCTACCCGCCCTTTTCCAGGCTGGGCCTGCTGGTTTACCGCCATCGGGAGGAAAAAAAGGCCGAACAAGCCGCGCAGGAAGCGGCGGGGTTCCTCGGCCGGGAAAGCCGCGCCTTGAAGGTGGAGGTCCGGGGGCCCGCGCCCGCCGGCATCTTCAAGCTCCGGGACGAATACCGCTTCCAGATCCTGTTGAAGGCGGAAAAATCCCAGGCCATCCGGCAGTTGATCCAAAAGCTGGACGGGTCCGTGAAGGTCCCGGCGGGTGTGGGAAGGTCCGTGGACATCGACCCCCAGAGCATGCTGTGAAAAACGAACCCATCGGAAAGGAAATAACCCTTCTTTCCCAAATCACCCGCAAGAGCTCGCAAACCTTGCTGGAGTTCCTCGCGGGGAGGTTCAAGTACCTCGCTCCCGCGGAGTGGGAAGGCCGCATTGGGGCGGGTAAAGTGAAGGTGAACGGCCTCCAGGCCTCGCCGGGACAGCCGCTTCGGGCCGGGGACGAGGTGGCCTATACCACGGACTCCTGGGAAGAGCCGGAAGTGAATCCCCGTTACCGCGTGATTTTCGAGGACGGGGCCCTTTTGGCCGTCTCCAAACCGGCCCCCCTGCCCGTGCACGCCATCGGGGCTTATTTCCGAAATACCCTCATGCACCTCCTGCGCCGCGACCGCCCCGAGGCGAAGGACTACCACCTGGTCCACCGTCTGGATTCGGAAACCAGCGGGATCCTGCTGTTGGTCAAGGACTCCCGGCACCTGAAGGACCTCCAGAAGCAATGGCGCACCGAAGCCGTGCGCAAGAGCTACCGGGCCGTTGTTTTCGGGAAGTTCCCCCGGGGCGATCAAACCGTCGATGCCCCCATCGGCAGGAAAGACGGCAGCCTTGTGCGCATGAAACTGGC
>JAICXI010000304.1 GCA_025980505.1 bacterium
CGGCGCGAATTTTCGACGGGGTTGCCGGTCGGGGACGGGATTCCTTCAAAAGTTCCCACTCACAATTTTAATAACTGCAAAACATCGGTCACGTCGTAGTTGACCATGGTCAGCAATTGGAAACTGGACACATTGAAATTGTAAACCAGGGTTTCGGTCACCGATAAAGTCGACAAGGGGATGAAATTGCTGATCTTTGGAAATCCAATTCCAAGCCCCACCAATCCGATGGCCGACGAAGGATTGGTGGTATTCACATCCAGGATATTCACGATCAGGTATCTCGGACCCGGGTCAAAAATATCATTCGGCGTCCAGTTCAACCCCAAATAGAGCCCGGAGGGATTTCCGCCGGGTTTGTTCGGGTCGAAATTGTAGGCGTAAAGGGGCCCACCCGCCATCAGGAACCAATTTTCGGAATCGCCCGAAATAACGGTCGCCACATTTTCTTGGTTCCCGCTCTGGTCCTCAAATGCCAGGCTCAAGATGCTGTTTTCGAACTTCAATTTGTATTTTTGCCGGTAATAATAATAAAACTCGGGCGAAGCCGGCTTTTCCTCCGGGCCCCGACTGGGTTGGGTGGCCGCCTTAAAGGTCACCCCGAACACGGAAGAAGCTTTTGCTTCATCACCCGATTCAAGTGAAGTGGGCCTTTGCTGTTCCTTCAGGAGAAACCGCGCCGTTTTCAAAATGGATAGGGTGATCGGTTGGCTCTCCGTGGTCACGGGTCTGGAATGCCGTGGGGCGCCGGAGGTCACGAAAGTAATCGAATCGGACACCCATTGCAACGGAGCCGCGACGGGGGCCACGGCTTGCTCAAATGTGTCCATTCGGATCGACGTGACGAAATAAACGTCCATCTCGTCGCCTTTACGTATCTTGAAACGGATGGGGCCTTTGGGTGTTTTCAACGCGGTCCGGGTGAGAGCCTCAAAATCAGCCCGGGATATTTCGCCGCCATCCGAAAATCTCGAAGCGTCAAATTTTTCACGGGGCAGGTACAGGACCGGAAATTTGCTGGTTAAATCCGAAGCGGTTTCCGAACTGGTACAATCTAAAACAATCACGTTTCCGTCGTCGGCAAAAGCGGGAGAAAAGCCCCCCCCCAAAAGGACAAGGCCCAAACAGATCGGAAGAAAGCCTGACGTGTTTTTCTTGATCACCCTGAAATTTTCCATAAAGTCTCTTTCAATCGGTTGTCAGTCATTGCGCCGACAGGTTCTTGAAAGCCGATCCTTAAAAGTGTTTCAATTTCAAGCCGTCATTGCGGGGCCCGGCGCCAATCGGCGCCGTTGGGGGCCGCGGCAATCCCAGTCCCAAACCCTGAAACAAGGGAAAAACCGGGATCCCCACGTCGCAAAGCCGGCCGACTCCAAGGCCCCCTGGGGGGCGGTTCGGCTCCGCTCCCCGGGATGACGACCCTCGCCAAGTCGGTTCAGAAAGCCGTCCTGGCCCGTCCACGGAGTTACCGGCCACCGCACGTTAAATCGGCCGGGCGAATAAAAAAGGGCGGGCATTGGGGCACCCGCCCTTGGAAGGCAAGATTCGGAAATCAAAATTACTTTGCGGCTGAATCCTGTTTTTTGTCTTCGACCTTCTCGTCCGCCTTTTGCAGCTTCTGCCGGCTGTCATCCAATTTCTCGCCCATCTTGTGGTTCTCCGAGCGTTCATCCTTCAGCGCGTGGATTTTTTTGGCCCTCTTGACGCGGTGCTTCTTCAAGGCCGCGGCATTCTTATGGCCGTGTTTTTTTTCATCCTTGATTTTGCCGTTTTCGCTGCTGATACCGGCCTTATCCTTGCGGATCTCCTTGTTGGAAGAATCGAGGTTCTTTTGGTCCACGTCGACCTTATGCTCGGCCTGGTCCTTTTGAAGTTCCGCGTCCTCCGCCATCGCCATTCCCGTCGCCGACAAAAACAATAAACCTACCGCTACCGCCAAAAGCTTTTTCACTTTTTCCTCTTTCTTTTTTCCCGGGAGTCTCGGTTCAAAGGCCCCGCCGTTTCACGGGGCATGAAAAGGATCCCCAAAAACCCGGGACGATTTGCTGAAAATAATTCGCGGGAAAAATTCCTTGCGTCCACTCACTATCCGCCCGGATTTTTGGAAATACAAGCTGCGGCCGGGCGAATTAAAAAATATTTTCCAACCGGGACGACGGCCTATCAAAATGATTCGTTTCGGTTTTTGAGGATCACCTTGATCGGTTTTCCCTCCGGCCCCGGAGGTTCTTTTCCAATGTCAGATCCAATGCCGGAGGTGAAAAAAAAGCCGTGTTAAAAACCTGTCCCAATGGGGCCGGACCTTCAAGTCCGAAAATTGGATTTCCCGGCTTTGCTTGAAGTCGGAACCGTATTGGCGCTCCATCGACCTCAAGGATCCGGCCCGCTGGAGGGCAACATCCACCTCCAAGTCGAATAAAAAGCTGCGGTGGTTGAAGTTGCTCGACCCTACCAGGGCCCAGTCATCCACCAACAACGTTTTCGCGTGCAGGATGCTCTTGTGGTATTCAAAAATCCGGCATCCGGCCTTCAACAAGGGCGGGAAAAAGGCCATGGATGCCAAACGGACCAGCGGGACATCGGACTTCTCGGGCAGGACCAGCCGGACATCGCACCCCTGGAGGGCCGCGTGAAACAATGTCCGCAGCACGGGAAGGGCGGGCACAAAATAAGGGGTCGTGACCCAAATCCGCCGGCGGGCCGCCCCCAAACGGCCCAGCAGGTCACGGTGGAACCGGCTCCGAAGTTTGCGGGTTGCGTTTATTTGCACCGAATGGGAGGAGGATTTCCGGGATAACCAGGCGATCAACTTGGCACGGGTAAGCCTCCAATGGCGCCGATGCACCTTGTCATGCCAGGCGGTGTTGAACGCCAACCCGAAGACAGGGTCCCGCACCCCGGAAAGGCCCAACCCGGTGTCGCGCCAGGCTTTTGAGCCGACCACCGATTCCAGGTGCTGGTCCGAGACGTTAAAGCCTCCCAGCCAGACCCTGTTGCGGTCCACCATGACCAGCTTCCGGTGGTTCCGGCGGTTCATCCGGGACCAAAAGCTCCTCAGCCGGTGGGCGGCCCTTCCCTTGAGCAAAAAGCCGGAATGCCGGAGGAAGAGATGGAAAAGCGGGGGGAGGATGCGGTAAACCTTGAATTGAACCCCGCCCCTTTCCAGCCTTTGGCCGTAATCGGAATCGCAATCAGGCGATCCGATTCCATCCACCAACAGCCGCACTTTCACCCCCCGGCGGGCCGCCCGGACCAGCGCGGCGGCCACTCGGTTCCCCAAAATCCCTTTTTTATAGATGTAAACCTCAAAATCCACGGAATGCCCGGCGCGGCGGATGGCGTTTAAAACGTCCTTAAAATAATCGTCGCCCTTAAAATAAAGTCTTTCGCCGTTCCAGGGACGGCTGGATTTCGGGGAAAACCCGCCTTGGGAGTTCACCGGGCCGCTCCATTCGGAAGAGTATGAATCGGCCCACCGGTTTTATTCCTTTTCCCATTCATCTCA
>JAICXI010000448.1 GCA_025980505.1 bacterium
GACTGGAGGCTGGCGGGCGCCAATATGGCGCTGACCTTGCTCGGGTGCCTGGCCGCCACCTGGGCCGGCGTCACCGTTGCAAAAATCATTTGAACCACGGAGTTAACAGAGTTAAAGAAACGAATAATAAAAATAAAAGGAGCGGGAAGATTTTTGTTTTTCATCCTACTAAAAGAGGAAAATGATTTTACTTTGTTCACTCCCTGTAACTCTGGGGTGAAAGGCCGTTAAGGAGGGGTTATGAGCATCGCGGGCAAGTGCAAGATACTGCGGATTTTCATCGACGAGGATTTGAAGTGGCACCACCAGCTCTTGTACCGGGCCATGGTCGAAAAGCTGTTGGAGTTGAAAATCGCCGGCGCCACGGTTTTCAAGGGCATCGAAGGATACGGTTCCTCCACCCATCTCCATTCCGCCCGCATCCTGGAGGTCACCGAGAAACTTCCGATCCTCATTGAAGTGGTGGACACTCCCAAGCAGATCCACAAGGCCTTGAACGCCGTCGAACCCATGCTGCCGGCCCATTGCCTGGTCACGGTGCAGGACATCCAAGTCCTCCATTACCACCACCCCGAAGGAAAGCATACCCTCACCCAGAGCCTGGACTGAAGCCGGCTTTCCTCAGCGGTTTTTGGATTCCACTTTTCCCAGCAACCGCAGCAACCCGTCCAGGATGGTCAGGGGATGGGGCGGGCAGCCGGGGATGTACAGGTCCACGGGGACCGTCGAGGCGGCCCCGCCTTTTTGCCGCGGGTTGTGAAGGAAAGGCCCCCCCGAAATGGCGCAAGCGCCAACGGCGATGACGATTTTCGGCGGGGCGACGGCCGCGTATGTCTTCTCCAGGGCCAGTTTCATGTTATCGGTCACGCAGCCGGTGATTAAGAGGCCGTCGGCGTGCCGGGGGGAAGCCACCATTTGGATTCCGAAGCGGCCCAAGTCCCAGCCCACCGTTCCCAGCACGTTGACGTCGGCCTCGCAGGCGTTGCAACCGCCGGCGCTGACCTGCCGCAACTTCAGCGAACGCCCGAACAGCTTCAGCAACTTTTGATCCAGGGCCTGGGCCAACTCCAATTCCGCGTCCGGGCCCACCACCAGGTCTTGCCTGGAACGGACCGCCAGGCGGTAATCGCCGCTGTAGGAAATCGCGCCTTCGGGGCAGGCTTCCACGCAATCCGTGCAGAAAAGGCAGTGGCCCAGGTCGATTTGCGGGATCGGGCCGTTGAAAGTGACGGCATCCACCGGGCAGGCTTCCACGCATTCCCGGCACTGGGGTGGACATTTGGACGCGTCCAAGAGGGGTTTGCCCCGGAACCTTTCGGGCAGGGGAGGCGGGGGGCCCTTGGGATAATCCATGGTCCGGTGGCCCTGTTGGAGCCTGGCTCTCAGTATCTTAAACATGTTGGCACCTCTTCAAGGCAGCGATTAGCCGTTGGCTGTTAGTCCTTCGCAAAAATTTTGAACCGGTCCCCGCGTCCGGGCAGCCGTCCATGGATCGGGATTGACTACTTTTTAAAGCCTTGGCCATCGGCCAAGTGCTAATGGCTACCCGCTGGTTCATAGGTCATGCCCGCAGTAGGACAAGTTGAAGCTCTTGTTGCAAAGGGGGAAATCGGAAATGGCCTGGTTGCGAAGGGCCAAGGCCAGGGCGCTCCAGTTGTGGAAGGACGGGTCCGTGACCTTGTAACGGAGGAAGTCCCCCTTCTTCCCCGTCACGACCACGTGGCAGACCTCGCCCCGCCACCCTTCCGTCAAGGACAGGGCTAATCGCCCCGGCTTGAGCGGACCGGCCGTTTTCCCCTTTTCGCCCGGAGGGGGAAGGGCCCCCAACCTTTCGCGGATGAACCGGATGGAGCGCTTGATTTCAAGCCACCGCAGGAAAGCCCGGGCGTGCACGTCGCCCCCTTGGGCCACCGCAACGGGCACCACCATGAAACGGTAGGGCCCGAAGGGATGGTTGAAACGCACGTCGGTTTCCACCCCGCAGGACCGCGCCGTGGGCCCCACCCATCCCAGCTCCCGGGCTTGTTCCTGTTTCACGGTCCCCGTATCGTCGAACCGGTCCACCACCGAGGCCGAGTCCCACAGGAGGCCCACCGCGTTGGCGGTGTCCTTTTCCGCTGCGTCGAGCTTTTTCATCA
>JAICXI010000344.1 GCA_025980505.1 bacterium
ACACCGAGATCAACAACGGCCGCCCTATCCAGGTGACGGGATATTTTTCATCGCTCAAATGGCTCCAGCCCTACGAGTACAAATACCGGCTGAGCCCGCTCGGCCTCGACGTTGAAAACTACAATCCCATCCAAATGACCTTGAAGGAAAAGGACGATTTCCATTATTCCTTTCCCATCCTGCTTTTCCACTCCCAAGCGGGGGACCTCCAGGAGCTGAAACAGTTGACGGAGGGCGAGGAAGTGGTGATTTACGGCAACTTCTTCAAGTTGAAAAAATCCGAATACGCCATCGAGGTAGGCTTGATCGAAACGGTGAACAAGGGCGGGCACGACCGGGACATCCTTTTGGACGCCCGCGTGTCTCCCACGCCCACTCCCACAGCCACGGTTACGCCCACCCCGGGCCCCAACCTTTGGCAAAAGATCAACAACCTGGTCAATCCAAAGGAAACCATCACGCCTACCGGGACCGTTACTCCCGGTACCTGAACAAGCCTTCTCCTCCGAAAACTCGGGATTTCCGGTAGATATTCCCTTGGGGCCGGTCCGCTTCCCAACAAGCCTCTCGCAACTTTATTCCCCGATGTAAATCTTGAGGCGACTTTTTCACCGAGGTCCACCCATGAAAAAACGCGTGTTGATCACCAACCAAGTACCGGATGCGGCCTACAAAACCTTATCCCGGAAATACGCCGTTACCTGGAACAAGCGCCAACTGACGGAACGACAGCTCCTTTCCAAGGCAAAGCCCTTCCACGCGCTGTTGACCACCTTGGCCGACCCGGTTACAAAACCCGTCCTCTCCGCGGCCACCGTACTCCAATGCGTGGCCAATTACGCCGTGGGCTACAACAACATCGACTTGAAAGCGGCCCGGGTCCGGGGCATCTGGGTCACCCATACCCCGGACGTCCTCACGGAAGCAACGGCCGACGCGGCCTGGGCCCTCCTGCTCGCCTGTGCCCGCCGGGTCCTGGAAGGGGACCGGATGGTGCGGTCCGGTAGGTTCAAGGGAGCCCATCCCCTGACGCTCTTGGGCGCCGATTTATTTGAAAAGACCCTCGGTATTTATGGTTTCGGCCGGATCGGCAAGGCGGTGGCCCGGCGCGGAAAAGGATGGAACATGAAAATCCTCTACCACCAGCGCAAGAGGGAAGCACCGTCCCTTGAAAGGCGCTATAACGCCCGGTATGTTTCCTTTCCGACCCTTTTGAAGTCTTCGGATTTTTTGAGCGTCAACAGCCCTTTGACCCCGGAGACAAGGCACCGCTTTACCCGGAAAGAATTCAAGCGAATGAAAAAAGGTTCCATCTTCATCAATACGGGCAGGGGAGCCATTCATTGCGAAAGGGACCTGGCGGAAGCCCTGGAAAAGGGGTGGATTTATTCCGCGGGCCTGGATGTGTATGAAAACGAACCGAAGATCGAAAAACGCCTTTTGAAGAGGAGCAATTGCGTGCTTTTGCCCCATATCGGCAGCGCCACCATCGAGACCCGAAACCAAATGGCCTTATTGGCCGCTGAAAATATAGATCGGGTTCTTTCCGGACGGCGGCCCCCAACCCCCGTTTTCAGCCTGGGCAACAAACAACTTTAAGCCTTAAAGTGAAACTTCGATGGCGTGCACTCAAAAAGTGGTTTTTCAGGAGTCTTAAAATTGAAGAATCGGATCATCCACTCTTTAAGTGTGGGCCGGGGCAAACCTATCGTGCTTTTGCACGCTTTTCCTCTTTCGCACTTGATTTGGAAAGATATGCAGCCGCCTCCCGGATACCGCCTTCTTTTGCCGGATTTTCCAGGGTTCGGGTTTTCGCCGTTGGCTTCTCCCGGATTCACTTTGGCGGAGGCCGCCCAAGCCCTGGAGGAACATTTGATGGAACAAGGAATCCGGGAAACTTTCGTTTTGGGCGGTATTTCCATGGGCGGTTATTGGGCCATGGAATATCTTCGGCAATACCCGGGACGCGCCGACCGGATCCTTTTCATCTCCACGCGGCCCGGCGTCGATAAGCCCGAAGCCCGGCAAAACAGGCTCCTCATGGCCGAGAAGGTCCAGAAAGAAGGTGTGGAATACCTGGTTCCGTCCCTGATTCCGGGCCTTTTGGGAAAGACCACTTTATCTGAAAAACCGGGAGTTACAGGCCAAATGGCCAAGTGGATCCGGCAGACCCAGCCCGGTGGGATCGCCCTGGCCCAGCGGGCTATGGCCCAGAGACGGGACCAAACCGATCTTTTGCCGTCCTTGAATGCCCCGACCCTCATCGTAGCCGGCCGCCAGGACGGGTTGATCCCGGTCTCGGAGTCGGAAGCCATGGCTCAAACCATCCCGGACAGCCGGCTGAGGATCCTGGAGGAGGCCGGCCACTTGGTTCCGCTGGAAGAACCGGCCGAGTTCCAAAATATCCTGGACCAGTTCCTGCGCACTCCGGCTTAAAAAGGGCCGCGCGATGCAAAAGGTAATTGGCCTGGTCCTCCTTTCGATCGTTCAAATAAACAGCCTTTAAATGCAAAATCGGCATTAAAAAGGCCCGCAAAATGAAAGCCGCGGAGAGAAGTTTGGCTTTTGAATTTCCCAGCACGCAAACCTGAAAAGGAGCCGCCTGAGACCAGCCGTAGGTTCAATGGGCCGGGCGCGCCGAAGTGAGAGTCGAAATTTTAAAATTGCCTCTTGAATCAAAAATATTATTCGGTATAATTTCAGTTATACCAAATATGAAACCTTCCTCCAACCCTCATCCGTCCGAAAACCTGCTGGAACTCAGCCCTTACGATGGCTTTCTGGCGCTTTGCAAATCCTCCCACACCCAACAAAACTACCACCAGGATCTGCGGGTTTTAAAGCAATTCCTTGATCGCACAGATCTTTCGGCCCCGGCCGAAGCCCAACCCGAACACCTGGTCCGGTTTGCCGCCTCCTTAACCAAGCCCGGCCTGACTCCCAGCGGCAAGCCCAGGACGGCTTATTCAACCCGCTCCATGAAGCGCATTCTGGCCTCCACGCGTTCCTTTTACCGTTACCTGGCTTCGATCCAGCACATCGCCACCGATCCCACGGCCG
>JAICXI010000335.1 GCA_025980505.1 bacterium
CACCTGCTCCTGGCGACTTTCTCGGTGTGCGTGCTCATCGCACTGGTCATGGGCTTCCGGGCTTCGCTGGTGGTGGCCACGGCCATCCCCGTTACCCTGGCCCTGACCCTGG
Source organism: bacterium (assembly GCA_025980505.1). Lineage (GTDB taxonomy): Bacteria > Oederibacteriota > Muellerivitia > Muellerivitales > Muellerivitaceae > JAICXI01. Next base: position 113 of record JAICXI010000335.1, read on the forward strand.
CCATCTACTATTTCATGGGTTACACCTTGAACCGGGTCACCCTTTTCGCCCTCATTTTTTCCATCGGAATATTGGTGGATGACGCCATCGTGGTGGTGGAGAACATCGAAAGGTATCTCCAGACCGACCCCAGGAAAGGCGTCTTGAAAGCCACGTTGGAAGCGGTGGCGGAAGTGGGCAATCCCACCATCCTGGCCACCTTCACGGTCATCGCAGCCATCCTGCCCATGGCTTTTGTACGCGGGCTCATGGGTCCCTATATGAAACCCATCCCGGTGGGGGCCAGCCTGGCCATGCTCTTTTCCCTGCTGGTGGCCTTCATTGTGACGCCTTGGGCGGCGGTCCGTCTTCTGGGCAATTACGGCAAACAACACGCGAAGGAGCCGCCCAAGGTTATTCCCTTGAAACAAATCTACCGGACCACCATGGAATGGCTTTTGCGCAGCAAGAAGGCGGCCCTCACGTTGGGGGCGGTGGCCGTCTTCCTTTTATTTCTTTCAGTCGGTTTGTTCGTTGTCAAGGCGGTGCGGGTCAAGATGCTGCCCTTCGACAACAAGAACGAGTTCCAGGTCCTCCTGGATTACCCGCCCGCCACGCCCTTGGATCAAAGCGTTTCCTGGTCCGGGGAACTGGCCGCAGACCTGCTGAAAAACCCCAACGTGAGGAGGGTCCAGGTTTTCGGGGGCGAGGCCGCCCCCTATTCCTTCTCGGGCATGGTCAAGCACACCTTCCTCCGGGGGAGCGACTACCAGAACGACCTTCAAGTGGTGCTTTCCGACAAGGGGGAGCGGAAGGCCTCCAGTCACGGGATCATCGAGTCCCTCCGGCCGGTCATCGCGATGTTCGGCAAGCAGAAAGACGCGGTCACCAAGGTGATTGAGATTCCGCCCGGTCCCCCGGTTTTGGCCACCCTGATGGCGGAAATTTATGGGCCTGACGAAACCACCCGGCGGCACGTGGCCGGGGAGGTTTACCGTCAATTCCAGGCCGAGGACAGCGTTGTGGACCTGGACAGCACCTGGCGCCTGGGGCGCCCCCGTTTGGCTTATGCCTTCGACCAGGGGCGGGGAGGACAGTTGGGCCTCAATGCGGCGCAGTTGCTTTCCGCGGGCCGGCTTCTCTTTTCCGAGACGCCGCTGGCCTCTTTGAACGACTCCAGCAGCCCGGAGGAAGTGACGGTGGACCTGTCGGTGGACCAGGCGGTCCGTTCCGGGTCCAACCCTTTCCGGAACGAGATCATGGGGTCCTTCGTGTCGGGCTCGGCGAAGCTGGAGAAGGTCCTTCAAAAACCGGTGTTCCTGGACAACGAGACCCTTTACCGCAAAAACCTCAAACCCGTCGCCTACGTCATGGGCGAACTGTCGGGCAAGGACGAGGCGCCGGTTTACGCCATCCTCAAGCTGGGCCCCCGAATCCCCTATGATCAGCAGACCGCGGAAGTGCCGTGGGACACCCAGAAACCGGTGGTCAAGTGGGACGGGGAATGGTTCATCACTTACGAGGTTTTCCGGGACTTGGGAGGGGCCTACGGTGTGGTGGTGCTCTTGATCTACGTGCTGGTCCTGGGATGGTTCCGCAGTTACGCGGTGCCCCTCGTCATTATGGCGCCCATCCCCTTGAGCTTGATCGGCATCCTGCCGGGACATTGGCTGACCGGGTCCTATTTCACGGCCACCTCCATGATCGGTTTCATCGCCGGGGCCGGGATCATCGTGCGGAATTCCATCATCCTGGTGGATTTCATCGAGCGCCAATTGGCCTCGGGCGTGGCCTTGAGGGAAGCCGTGATCAGCTCGGGGGTCCTGCGTTTCCGCCCCATGCTCTTGACGGCCGAAGCGGTGGTGGTGGGAAGCTCGGTGATGTTGTTGGACCCCATCTTCCAGGGCCTGGCGATCAGCTTGATTTTCGGGGAAGTGGCGGCCACCCTCATGAGTCCCCTGGCGGTGCCGGTGCTTTATTTCTGGTTCGTGGGCGGGGCCCGGGAAAAATTCATCCATGCGCAGCATGGAATCACGTCGCCGAGGAGGTCGCTCCATGCCGATTGAGCGGAAGATCAGGGCCGTGGCCGGGTCCGTCGTTTTATCGAGCCTCGCCCTGGGGTATTTTGGGAACCAGGGATGGCTTTTCTTGACGGCTTTCGCGGGATTGAATCTTTTCCAGTCGGCCTTCACGGGATTCTGCCCGCTGGAAGTTTTGCTGAGGGCCGGTAAAACCAAAGGTTAAGGCGAAAAGGGCTCCCGCCAAGAAGCGCAAAGGGGAAGCGCTTAAAAAAACGCAAGGCCGGACCTTTTAATCGGTCTTTCTTGATTCTTTGCGCCCGGGCGGTTCAAACGGCCTTTTGGGAAGTCCAGGCTTTATAAGCCACGAGCGTCAGGATGGAATAAGGGAAAAGCGCGAAGTCGGTGGCCAGGTCGTAAAGCGCCAAGAGCGCCCAGTGGTCCTCCCAATGCAGGCCGTAGGTCAGGTAAAGCTCCCCCGAAGCCAAAATCAGGAACGGAATGAACAACAACACCAGGACCGCGCCTGCCAGGGTCCTCCAATGGCCCCGCACGATATCCCGGCTGCGGCCCAATGGATTTTTCTGTTTTCGGCCTTCCAAGACCAGGACCACGCCCAGCAGGCTGTACCGCAGGAACACCACCAGGCCCGGCACGACCAGGGCCATGCACCAGAACATGACCAACAAGCCGTAAACGCAGTTCCAACCGAAGAACCTCCGCCAGCAGCCGGCTCCCCAGGCCAGGGCCTGCCGGAATCGCGGGGGTTTCTTGCCCTCGAGTGGGCGTCGAAGCCCACTTCACCATGTACTCCCGGCCAGCATTCGCCGAAGTTCAAGAGCCGACAAGGGATTGACGAGACGCAACATGGGAATATGTAGTCTCGGCAGCATTCGGCCCTTTTTCATCGCTTCCATCTCATTGACAACCAACCTCGAAACGGCGGAATGAATTCCGCCCTACATTACAGAGAACCTTGGATCACGGGCGGGGCGCCCGTGCCACGATGGAGCGAGCAACCCGCTCCCTCCTTACAACTGCACGGCTTCGATCACGCCGACCCAGTG
>JAICXI010000494.1 GCA_025980505.1 bacterium
CTGTCCGGCCATCCCCTGTCCGAGTACGAGTGGGAATTGGAACATTACGTGGCGCCCATCCATGAGTTGGAGGAATGGCCCGATGGGCAGGAAATCCGCGTGGCCGGCCTGATCCGGGGTTTTTCCAAGAGCGCGGTCAAAAAGACGAAGGAAGTTTACGGGAGGTTCGTCCTGGAGGACCTCCATTCCAGCGTGGAGGCCATCGCCTGGCCGGAAGCCTACCAAAAATACCAGGCCTTGCTGGCCAAGGATAAGCTGGTGGCCTTGAAGGGCCGGCTGGACAAATCGGGGAACCGGATCCAGGTGATTGTCGGCGAGGCCATCCCGATGAACGAAATGGCGGCCCAATGGGCCAAGGGCATCCACCTGACCTTGAACGTGGTGGGGCTGGATGATCATTTGTTGCCGAAGGTGAAGGCCATTTGCGAGAAGTACCCGGGAAAGGCCAAGGTTTATTTCAACATGCAGACCACCCATCGCGGGGTCATGGTGGTGGAAGCCGGCCCGGAGTTGAGGGTGACCCCCTCCAGCGGTTTCTTAAGGGAAATGCACCCGGTTTTAGGCGAGGACAGCGTGGAGATCGAGCTTTAACGGCAGCGGTTGGCGGGTTAACAAACGGCTACCAGCTAATCGCTGTCCGCTGATGCTACCAGCCAACCGCCGCCTTCTATTTTTTAGCCTGTTCGATGAACTGGTCCAGGGATTGGATCGAAGGGTTCGTCGCGGGATCGGGATTCAGTTTTTTCACTTCCTTCAAATCTTCCAAGGCTTTTTTCTTATCCCCCTCCGACAAATAAAGGATTCCCCGGCAGTAATAGGCTTCGGCGCAAGCCGAGTTGCCGGCCACGGCCTCCGCCAAGTAACGGAAGGCGGTTTTTGTGTCGCCGGAGCGGTATTGTTCGAACGCCATCTGGGATAAGACCTTGGCGGTAAAAGCGGGATCCAGTTGAAAAGCCCTTTGGATCTCCCGCCGGGCCTCCTCGGTTTGGCCGGTTTTTTCCAGGGCCAAAGCCCAATTGACGAGGAAAAAGGGGCTGGCGGGGTCCCAATGCACGGCGTTTCGGTAGGCTTCCTCGGCCCGGGCGGCGGAGGGAGGATCGGATCGGGCGAGGGCGGTTTCCACCCGTCCCTCGTCGTTGTAGTAATAAGCGTTGGCCGGGCTCATTTGGATGGCTTTTTGGTAACAGGTAAGGGCCTGCAGTTCCCACGCCCTTTCCCCGTCCTTGTCGAGCCCCGCCCTTTCTTCGTAAGCCAGGCCCAGGTAAAGGCGGTATTTCACCTCCAAGGGGCAAAGCGCCACGGCCTTGCGCAAATGGCCGATTTCATAATCGGAATAGTAAAGCAGCGCGGAAGGGGAATCCTGGGGTCCGGGATGCTTGAGTATGTCCGAGGCCGCGCTGCCGTGACCGAAGGCGATGTCCGCCGCCAGGCGGGCGGCCGGGAAAAACAAGAAAACCCCTGCCAAAAGGGCCAAGGCCGCTTGCTTCACGTAAAAGAAAAACGGTGGAGGACCGGAAGGGGAGGCGGGTGCCGCCGATTTGCGGTAAAGGGACTGGACCACCGCCAGGTGCAGGAACCAAAGCAAGTTGATGGCGGCTACGCCGAA
>JAICXI010000202.1 GCA_025980505.1 bacterium
AACACTAGTGTAATATACTCTCGGTGAAAAGATAACCCGGCGATCGTTTCAAGACCCGGGAAAAGGGTTCGGTTGGCCTTGGTTGCGGCTTTTGGCGTTGTTTGATTCGAAACTGATTCTATTCAGCGTTTGGAAAACCATGAAAATCCTTATTGCCCCCGACAAATTCAAAGGCATTTCCACTTCCCAGGAAATCGCGGTCCTGCTTCGCAACTCGATTCAAAAACAACTTCCCGACGCCCAGTTGCGCCTTTGTCCGGTGGCGGACGGGGGCGAAGGCACGCTTGCCAACATCATTTACCTTTTAAAAGGCAAGACCGTCACGGTGACGGTCAACGACCCCCTCATGCGGTTGAAGCAATGCCAATACGGCATGGCCCAACTCCCCGAAAAAGAGACGGCGGTCATCGAACTGGCCCAGGCTTCGGGACTTTTCCGCCTGACCAAGGAAGAACGCAATCCCCTTGAAACCACCAGCTACGGAACGGGGGAATTGGTCCTGGACGCCTTGAAACAGGGGGCCAAACACCTGCGGATCACCTTGGGCGGCAGCGCCATGGTGGACGGCGGCCTGGGTTTCCTCCAGGCCTTGGGAGCCACCTTCAAGATGAAGTCTTCCTTGCCTAAGGGAGCGTCCGGTAAGCATCTTACCTGGATCTTCTCCGCCGACCTGGAACCCATCCGGCAGGCCTTGAAGGGCATCAGCCTGACCGGCCTCGTGGATGTGCAGGTCCCTCTCTTGGGCGACCACGGCGCGGCGCGGGTTTTCGGCCCCCAAAAAGGCGCCACCCCCCAGATGGTGGAGGAGTTGGAAAAGGGGCTTTACCATTTCGAACAAGTCCTCTCCAAGACCTCGGGCATTCTCTTGAAAAACCAGAAGGGCGCGGGAGCGGCCGGCGGAATGGGAATGGCCATCCTGGCGCTGGGCGGAACGCTGGAAAGCGGTTTTCAGTTCGTCGCCCAAACCCTGAAGCTGGAGGAGCAGATGAAGGGTTGCGACCTCGTCATCACGGGCGAGGGCCGGCTGGATCATTCCAGCCGGGAAGGCAAGGCTCCGGTGGCCGTGGCCCGCATGGCCCAGTCCCTGGGCATTCCTTGCGTGGCCATCGTTGGCGCGCTGGATCCCGCCGTCCGGTGGCTCAAGGAGGAGGGCATCACCCAGGTTTATTCCTTGTTTGACGAGCCCTTGGCCCACGACGATCCGAGAAAATTGGAAATTCCCTCACGCCTGGCGGAAGTGGTCGCCACCCTCTTCCAAAAAAGCAAGATTTCCTGAAACCCGGATTTTTCCGCCGCGGGGTTGTGCCCGGTGACCGGCGCAAAGGTCGGCGCCTTGTTGCGGAGTTTTTAAGCGAGGCTGGAGCTTAAACGGTTTCGGCGGCTGATGCGGCGGCGGCAGCAGCTTGCGCGGCCAGTTGGTGGCGGCGGTCGGATTTTTTCCCCTCTTTGATCATCAAGTAAATGACGAACCCGGCCAGGGATCCGATCATGCCCAGGAAAAAGAAAATCGTGATGACGATGCCCATGGTCAGCCCGCCGCTGAATCCGCCACTGTTCCGGGCCAAGCCCTCGCTGCAAAAAGGGCAAGCCATGGCGGCCGCTTGCAGGAATGTAAAGGCGAGAAGGCTTAAAAAAAAGCGAAAGGTTTTTCTCATCAAGGCACCGTCCTCGGCCTGAGCCGGAACTCCTGAACCGCAAACAGCCTTTTCGGTCCTCTTATACCTGCCCAGCCCCCAAGCTTAGTCCATCCAAGGTTTAGCTTTCGCGAAACCTCAGTGTTTCATGAAAACCAGGATGTCCATGACCACGGCCCCGTTCATGATGCAAAAAAGAACGAACGGAAACAAGGCCGTGATCTTGATCAGCCGTTTTTCGTCGTTCAATCCCATGAAGAAAAGACCCACCAGGATGGCTTCCGAAGCCGCCAAAAGCAGGGCGGCAAGGATGTTACCCATGGGCGTCAAATTCACGAAGGACAAGCCGATTTGGGCCGCCGTAATGGCCAGCAACATGATGAAGATGGCGGTTTTATTGGCGATCTTATTGCTCATTTTCCCCCCCTTGATTGATTAAACGAGATAAAGAACCGGAAACAGGAAAAACCAAACCACTTCCACCAGGCTCCAATAGAGTCCGCACACTTCCACCGGACTGTTGTAGGTCTTGGTGAAATCCCCGCGCCGGGCCCTCATGGCGAGGATCAAAAGGACCACCACGCCGATAAAAATATGGAGCCCGTGGAAACCCGTCATCGTGTAATAGCAGCTATAAAAAAGGTTCGTGGAAGGAAGCAGGCCTTCCTTGATTTCACCGCTGTATTCCACGGCCTTCAACGCCAGAAAGGCCAGGCCGCACCCCGCCGTCACGAGAAGGTTGTTGGAAGTCCGGCTCCCGTTCCCTTCCTTGCTGGCATTCACCGCGTTGGTCATGAAAAGGCTGGAGATGACCAGGATAAAGGTGTTAATGCCCGCGATCACCCAATTGAGCTGGTGCGGGTGGGAAAGTTCCGGGTGGGCGTTCCGCATGATGATGTACATGGCGAAAAAGGCCGTAAAAAACATGATTTCGGACGCGATAAACAGCCACATCCCGAAACTGACGTTTTCGAGCCGCTCTTCGGTCTCAACCTTGGCTACCGTATGCTCCATGAAAGCCCCCCATTCTTTGAATCAATTTTCAGTCCGTGGCACAGGTTGCAAGCGGGGGTGTTTCCCATCCGCTTAAAACCCGGAATCCGGGACTTTCTTAAACCGAATTTTTAAAGCTTCACATCCTGGGCGATCCAATCCTGGCCGATCTTCTCCGCTTCCGGGCCGCTGTACTCGTAAGGCCCGCGGTAAACCACCGGGATCTTGTCGAAGTTGTGGTAAGGCGCCGGCGAAGGGATCGTCCATTCCAGCGTAATGGCATTCCAGGGGTTGCCCGAAGCCTTTGGCCCCTTCACCATGCTGTAAAAATAATTAAAGAGGAAGATCAACTGGCTGGCCCCCAGTACGAAGGCCGAAATGCTGATAAACACGTTGATGTCCTGGAGCGGCTGAAGGTACTGGTATTCGGTGGCGGTGGCCAACCGGCGCATATGGCCCCCTTCCCCCAGCAAGTGCATGGGGAAGAAGGTGCAATTGAAGGAAACAAAGGTGAGGAACCAGTGAAGGTACCCCAGCTTGTCGTTCATCATGCGGCCCCACATTTTGGGAAACCAGTAGTAAAGCCCCCCGAACACCGCGAAAACCGACCCGCCGAAAACAACATAGTGGAAGTGGGCGATGATGTAATAAGTATCGTGGATGTAGATGTCCACCGGCGTGGCGGCCATGAAAATACCGCTCAAGCCCCCGATGATGAACATCGAGAGGAAGGCCAGGCCGTGCAACATGGGGACGGTCAGGTGGATGGAGCCTTTGTAAAGGGTTCCCAGCCAATTGAAGACCTTCACGCCGGAAGGCAGGGCGATCAACATGGTAGTGACCATGAACCCCATGCCCATGGCCGGGCTCATGCCGGAGACGAACATATGGTGCCCCCAAACGACGAAACCCAGCCCCATGATTGTGGCCAAGGAGACCACCATCGGCTTATAGCCGAAGATGGGTTTCCGGGAAAAAGTGGAAAGCAGTTCGGAGGCGATGCCCATTCCCGGCAGGATCAGGATGTAGACGGCGGGATGGGAGTAGAACCAGAAAACGTGCTGCCAAAGCAGGGGATGGCCCCCGCCGCCGCCGCCGACCAATTGGTCGTCGCTGTTATGGAGGCCCGTCGGGAGGAAGAAGGTGGTGCCGAAAACCTTGTCCATGAACATCAGGGCCATGGCCGAACCCAGCACCGGCGTGGCCAGGGCCTGGAAAACCGCGGTGATCAATTGGGCCCAGGTCACCAGCGGCAGCCGGTCCCACGTCATGCCCGGGGCCCGCATCTTGACGATGGTGGTCAGGAAGTTGATGCCGCCCAGGATGGAGGAAAACCCGACGAGGAAAACGGAAAGCAGCCAAAAGATCTGCCCCATACCCGAGCCGGGGGTGGCCGTGGAAACGTCGCTCAGGGGGGGATAAGCCGTCCACCCCGCCTCGGCCGCGCCCTTGGCCAGGAAAAAGGAGGAAAAAGCCAGCAGGCCCGCCGGCAGGTAAAGCCAGTAGGAAAGGGCGTTTAAAAGCGGGAAAGCCACGTCCCGGGCCCCGATCTGCAGGGGGATCAGGAAATTCCCGAACACCGCCACCAGCATGGGGATCATGACGAAGAAAACCATGATGCTCCCGTGCATGGTGGTCAACTGCAGGTACCCCTCCGGCGTGATGGCGCCGTTGTCGTCGAAGAAAAGGTGGCCATGGAGAAGGCTCCCGATGACGGGTACCGGCTGGAAGGGGTAGGCCAATTGCCAGCGGATCATCATGGCGAGAAGGCCGCCGACCATGAGGAAAAAGAAGGCGGTGAAAAGATATTGTTTTCCGATCACTTTATGGTCGTAGGACCAGATATATTTATGGAAAAAATCCTTGGGTTCCGGATGGACTCCCTCGGCGTGCATTTGTTC
>JAICXI010000412.1 GCA_025980505.1 bacterium
AAGCGAAAATTAATTCTTCATTAAGCCTTGGACTCGGCGGAAGGGGATCGAAAACCCGCCCAGGTCAAAACCGCCAGGAACCAAAGATAACTGGCCATGGCTCCCGCCAGGCAGAAAGGCGACACCAGGAGAAAAAACCAGTAGGCCAAGGCTAGAAAAAACCAACGAACCGCGTTCCCGATCCAAAAAAGCTTCCGCCCTTCCCTTTCGCCGCCCCGGAGCACCCTTCCTGTCAGGATTTTGAGGCCATAAAGGTTCAGGATCGCCAAAGAACTTCCCAGAAACAAGCCGAGAGAAAACTCCCCCTTGTGACCAAAAAAGGCAACAACGGCAAAGAACACTCCGCCCGCGAGGGTCCACACCGCCGCCCTCCTGATCCAAGCGGATTCGGGGTCAACCGGGTGGGTGGGACCCCTTCCCCTCCCTTGGTTGAAAGCGGGAGGCGTCATGGGGCGGGCGGCTTTGGAGGGTTTTCCCGGAGGGCTTTCAGGTCCTCCAGGAGGACGGTGTAGCTGGCGATGATCCCGAAGAAAAAACCGGCCAGGATGGCCCAATCCCCCCAATGGAGGAAGCGTTTGGCGAGCCACCCCAACCCCACGCCCGCAAAGGTGCAGAAGACGAAGTTTATGCCGAGGGTGGAGAGTCGTAGGAGATTGGCGCTGGAGGATAGTTTTCCCTTATCCATTGACCGTCCTTTTCAATATGAAAAGCCGCCTTGATATAGACCCCTTCGGGCTTCAGGAGGCTTTCCGCCCGGGTCCGGTCTTCCTTGACGATGACCAACCCCAGGCCGCAATCGTCCCGGATGTCCCGGGGCCGGGGGATCAGCTTGAACCGCATGCGGCGGCCTTTCAGGATCGACTCGGCGTGCATGGTCTCGTGCGTCGTATGGAAAAGGAGGACGAAATGCCTGTCGGTCAAGGCCAACCGGCCGGGGGAAGCATGGGGGGCCGTCACAGCATCTCCTTAAACCGGTCCGCCGATAAGCCCTTTGGCGCGTCTTCCCGCCGGAATCCGGAGGTGTGCTTCACGTCTCCTGGGCGGGCCCGGGCGGAAAATTAAAGTCCGTGGGGGAAAGGTTTTCGAGGAATTTCTTGAATTCGCTCATCTCTTCCTTGTACTTTTCCTTGTCCACGATGGTGGCGTTGATGACGACCTTTTCCGCCACGAAGATGGGGGAACCGGTCCTCAAAGCCAGGGCGATGGCGTCCGAGGGCCGGGCGTCGATCTCGTATTTTTCGCCGGATTCGGTCACCTCCAGGAAGATGCGGGCAAAAAAGGTGTTTTGGTTGATGTCGTTGACCAGCACCTTGGCCACCTTGGCGCCCACCGTGTCCAGGATGTTTTTCAGCAGGTCATGGGTCATGGGACGGGGCAAGACCTGTTCGTTGAGTTGGATAAAGATGGCGGTCGCTTCCGCCACGCCGATCCAAATGGGCAAGTAGCGTTTTTCCTCCTCGTCGGTCAAAATGACCGCGGGGGTCTTTAAATTCGGGTCGACCGCGATTCCCCGCACTTTCATTTCAATCATGAGCGAATACTCCGTTTAAAAACGCTTTATTTCCAACAATGCATTCTGAGAAGCGGCAGCCACTATTTCAAGGGCGGGAATCGGCCAATCTCCGGACCGGGGAAAACCTGGATGCACTCATTATATTCCGGTCCACAGCCCCTTTCAATGTCGGGGTACGGAAGAAAAAGCCGCCCTTCGTCGCGGTTCGACCCGGTTCCAAGAAGAATAAGCCGTGCCGGAGGCTCTCGAAGGTCTTTCGGAAGCACACCGCCGTCACTTGGATTTCCGCTTCAAGTCGCCCTCGCTGAAAACCTGCGCTTCAAACGCCTGGATTTGCGCCTTTTCTTTCCAGGCATCGGTGGGAAGCCCGGCTTTCACGCAAGTCTGCTCCAAAAAGATTCGGGAGTCCCAATGATATTCCATGGCCACTTGGGGGAGCAGGAGGCCCGACCGGTTGCCGCGGCTGACGATGAGTCCATGCACGCCCACCTGGATTTGGGCCGGTTCAATGGCCCGGGGCGGCGTCAAAACCGAAACCTCGATTTCAATGTGGGTCAGCTCTTCCGGCCGCACCGGCGGAAAACGGGGGTCCTGGATCGCCGCGCTCACGGCCGCCTCCTGCACGGCTTCCGCCAGCGGACGGACCGGATAAGGAAATCCGATGCATCCTCGTAGTTCCCCCTCCATCCAAAGGGTCACGAACACGCCCCGCTTTTCCCGTAAAAGGGGGGAAAGGGACTCCACTGCCGGCAACTTCCGGCCTTTTTGCACGGTTGTCTGGATGGCGTTTCGCGCCAACTGCAGCAGCAGACCCTTTTCATTTTCCGAGACCATCTCTGTTGGATTCATACCTTGACCTTGAACTGTCGGCTGATGGCCGACGGCCGTCTTATTGACAGAACGCCAC
>JAICXI010000126.1 GCA_025980505.1 bacterium
GTCACCTCCAAGCAGATGCCCATCTGCGTGCAGGAATTGGAAAAGTTGGGGCTTCAATATCCCGTGGTGGTGGGCGGCGCGGCCATCAACCGCCGTTACGGTTACCGCATTTCCTTCGTGGACGAGAAGCTTTACGAGCCGGGCGTTTATTACGCCAAGGACGCCTTCGAGGGGTTGGATATCCTCAACGCCCTGTCGGACTTGGCCGGCCGGGAAACTTTCAGGAATAAGGTGAAGGAAGAGGCTTTGAATTCCAAGGCCGCCGGGTTTTCCGATGGGAAAGTCGAGGAGGGGGAAGCCACTCCGGATAAGTATCCGCCCACGGTCAAACCGGTCCCGGCACTCCCGAAGAACCCCTTCGCGGGCACTTCCATCATCCACAAGGTCCCCTTAAGGGAAGTCTGGCCCTATTTGGACCTGACCCAGCTTTACAAGCTCAACTGGGGGGTGAAGGGCAAGGACTCGGAAGAGTACAAGAAGCTCATCCAGGACCAATTCGAGCCCCTGCGCTTGAAGATGCAGGACGAGATACTGGCCAAGAACTGGTTCGAGCCCAAACTGGTCTATGGCTTCTGGTTGGCCAATTCCGACGGAAACGAACTCGTCATTTACGACGGCAATGACCCGAAAAAGGAATTGGAACGCTTCAAGTTCCCCCGCCAGCGCGTGGGGCGGCACCTGTGCCTGTCCGATTATTTCAGGCCCCTCTCCTCGGGCGAGAAGGACGTGGTGGCCTTCCAAGTGGTCACCATCGGCAACAAGGCCACGGAACTCATCGAGCAGTTGAACAAGGACGGGAAATACACCGATTCCTACTATTTGCACGGGCTGGCGGTACAAACCGCCGAAGCCATGGCCGAGTGGATCCACCGCCGCATCCGCAAGGAATGGGACCTGCCCATCGGCCAGGGCAAGCGTTATTCGCCCGGCTATCCGGCCTGTCCCGAGCAATCGGACCAGGCGAAGTATTTCCGCCTCCTGGACGCCACCCGCGCCATCGGGGTCACTTTGACCGAGGCCCACATGATGGTGCCCGAGCAATCCACCTCCGCCATCGTGATCCACCACCCCGAGTGCGAGTATTTCGCGGTGAGGTAAGGAACAAGATTCCTGAAACGGCTTGGTTTTTAGGCTTGGGTTTTAGGTTGTTTCAAATAAGAAAAATCTGGTATAAGCTTTCACTTAGCACCCCGTTAAATCCCCGTGGTTTAGCGGCCCCGGTTTGCCTGAGCCGCCGGGTTTTTTTGTCCGAATTTATTTTGCCCTCTTTTTTAAACAAGAAGGACTGGTGGGTATGGCCCGGGTAACGGCGCTCGTCGTTGGTTTTAATTTGTGTCATTCGATTGAGGGGGCCCTATCGAGTAACGCGGGGTTTAAAAAATACGGGCATTGACCGGAAGGTATCTAATAGATACTCTAATGGTATCCCATGGAGCCAGGAGGGTGCCATGTCCACTTTACTGCTCAAAAATGTCCCGGAAGAAGTCAAAAAAAGACTCAAGGAACAAGCCGAACTCAACCACCGATCCGTAAATAAGGAAGCCATTGCCCGTTTGGAGCAATCCTTGGCAAGACCGGGCATCGGCCCTTTGCCGCCGCCGGTCAGGACGAGAACCCGCTTGACGGCGGAATGGGTGACGAGGGCCACGAAATGGGGCCGACATTGATCGTCGTGGATGCCAACGTCCTGATCTATAACCTTGTGGAGAACGAACGAAGCGCGCTTGCCAGGCGACTCCGGGAAAAAGATTCGGATTGGAGATTCCCGATTTTGTGGCGATATGAGTTCGGAAATGCGTTGAATTTAATGGTGCGCCAGAAAAAGTTGGCGGCGAAGACGGCGACGCAAGTCCTTGAAACAGCCCAAAATGCCTTTTCGGTGGGTGAGGCGGCCGTGGATGCGGGTTTGGCATTTCACTTGGCCATCCAGCATCAACTTACTTTCTACGACGCCCAATACCTTGCGTTGGCCCAAGCTTTTGGAGTCCCTCTCGTGACCGAGGATAAAGCGCTCAGAAGGGCGGGAACTGGAACGGCGGTCAGCCTGGAAGAATTCTTGAACTAGCCCCAAAAGCCCATCGGCGTCACGCTGACCGAGGCCCATGAGATGGTGCCCGAGCAATCCACCTCCGCCATCGTGATCCACCATCCGGAATACGAGTAATTTCGGTGGGGTGAAATTAATACTTTTGATGTTTTCAGGGAGACCATTATGTCAACAGAAGAACGAAAGGAACAAAAAATATTTGAAAATGAAGTTCGACGAATTGCAAGAAATTTATGGCCGGGGGCAGAATTTGATCGGTCCGCAATGATTGGCGCTAGAGAAACAGACGGGGTATTTGAAACCGAAGAATGTATTCATTTACTGGAAGCGACTGTATCCAGACAAGAAAAGAAAGCACAACAGGACATAAAAAAGCTAGACGCAAACTCCTCAAAATTGGTAAGCGAAGGGATTGTATTTACTGAACCCAGAAGAAACGAAATGAAATTTGGCTTTCTGTAAGAACACAAACTGCGCGAGTGAGAAAAATTGTTGCTGCCCCATCTGCAAGCGGAGATCATCTATTAAAAAAAGCAGAGAATATTGCGTAGCTTCTTAATTCCATGGGGTTGTTAGATGCCTTTGTCGCGCGGAAGGAAATCATAACCATCGGCCCCTTCACCGATGGGACCGGCTCCATGGGCGTCTTCTAAGACCGCGTCTGCGCCGAAGCCTTCGTCCGGCAAGACCCCTTCATCCTGGAAAGTTTGGTGGGGAAGCACACCATCCGGGATTGGAACGAGTCCCTGTTGGGGTAGAAGGACAAATCCGTCATTGCGAGGAATGGCCGCCGAATAAGCGGCTGAAAATGACGAAGCAACCCCAGGTTAAATAAGCTGCTTCCCCGAAAGGGTTGGTTTTATTTGGGATGAGGTGGCCGCATCGGAAACCGCCCCGCCATGGCGGTTGGTTGACCAATAACTTGACTAATAATTAGACTGTTTTTATGGCCTTCGAACCCCGGTTTACCGTCACTTCCAACCTCCTCAAAAGCCTGGAAGACATCGCGGCTTTGCGCGAGAAAATCCAGGCGGCCACCCTGCAGGTTTCGTGGATCCCCACGCTTCAAAAGGATACCCGGGCCCAGAACGGCCACAGTTCCACGGCCATCGAGGGCAACCCCCTCACCCTGGAGGAAGTCCGTTTGCTGGAGGCGGGTAAGGAGCTTCCGGCCACGGCCGAGCGTTCGAAAGGGGAAATCCTCAATTATTTTGCCGGGTTGCGGCACGTTGAAAAGAACGCCAGGAAAAAAACAATCGCCCATGAGGACCTGTTCGAGCTGCACAGGCTCCTGGCCTTGAAGGTGATGGACCAAGGCGAAGCGGGAAAATACCGGACCATCCAAGTGAAGGTGGGTAACCATCTGCCGCCTCCGCCCGGGCAAGTGAGCGGGCTCATGCGGGAGCTTTTGGAGTGGTGGAACGGGAAATCCAAATCCTGGTCGCCCGTCGTCACTTCCGGAATCCTCCATTACCGGTTGGAGGCCATTCATCCCTTTGGGGACGGCAACGGCCGCGTCGGGAGGATGTTGGCCCTGTGGGAGCTTTACCGGCGCGGGTTTGACACCCATCATATTTTTTCGGCGGACGAAGTTTTTTGGGAAAATCGGCCCCTTTATTACCGGCAATTGGAGAGGGTGCGGACCGAGGGTGAGGATTTGACAGGATGGCTGGAGTACACCGCCGAAGCCATCCAACTGACTTTGGAAAGGGCCTGGGAAAGGGTCCAGGGCCTCAAGGGAATGAAAGGCACCGGCAAGATGGTGCTTTTACCCCGGCAAGAAAAACTCCTGGCACTTTTGCGGGACCGTGGAAGCTTGACACCCCGTGAACTATGGGAAGTTTTGGGTGTTTCCAAGCAAGGGGCCATGAATATCCTGAAGCCGCTATTGGCGGCCGGTTTGATCGAACGTATTGGAACTAAAAAGACGGGGAAATATGTTTTAAAAGGGAATTAAACCTTCCTTGCCCCCTCCTCCCAAGAATCCGTCCCCTCTGTTGGCGGCCCTGCCAGGCGTAAGTGCCCAAGGCGTTGGGAAGCGTTATAAGCCGGTCCCGCGCCTATCAAAATGATTCGGCCGAATCCCTGAATCGAATAAACACGCCTGGACGGTATCTATTTCCTTCGCCGGCTTCTAGGGTTGAAGACAAGGTTTAAAAATAACGGCTTACAAAAGGAAACAACAATGGACCCGAACAGCGACAAGGTGAAAGGCACGATCAATGCCTCGGTTGGAAGCTTAAAAGAGGTTGTTGGCGAAGCCACCCGGAATAGGCGCCTTGAGAATGAGGGCACGGTTCAAAAAACAAAAGGCCGTATTCAGAAAATCAGCGGAGCCGTTAAAGACACGATCAAGCAAGGCCGCAATCTTTTTAAAATCAAGCCGAAAAAAGACTAGGCGGGTTGTTGGGAAAAGGAGGAATGTCATGTCCGAAGAAAGCGAAAAGGAAGTTGAGGAATGCGACTACATTACAAGTGAGCATATCCATATAGCGGCTTATTTCAATTGGCAGAATCGCGGGTGTCCCCATGGCGATCCGCTGTTCGATTGGGATAGCGCCCACAAACAAATAGTACAAGCGGGCCGTTGATTTTGTCCCGCGGTTAAACCTTCCCTTGCTCCCGCATCCATAGAATCTGCCCCGTGTGGTGGCGGCTGTGCCAGGCGTAGGTGCCCAAGGCGCTTTGAAGGGTGATCACCCGGTTATTGCTGGGGTGGACATAGGCCCGGGCGAACTGGCCCTCCGTCATCGAACGCAATAACTGCACCCATTGCTTGTGGATGCCCTCCAGCATCGCCAGGGGGGCATCGACGGGGCCTTTCTTCGAGTCCTCCAAGTCGGACCATTTCCCATCGTCATAGGCCTTGATGACCGGCTGATCCTCGGTCAACGCCCATTTGAAGCGGATATAACTGTTGGCGTGGCTGTCCGCCAAATGATGGACGATCTGGCGGATGGTCCAGTTCTTGTACTTCGTGTCCAGCTGGGCGCCGGATAGGCCGGCCACGGCTTCCCGGAGAGCCTGGGGGGCCGCTTCAATGAGGCGGATCAATTCTTCCCGCGGCGGGTTTTCTTCTTCCTTCGGATTCGGACCGACGGGATAATCCGGTGCCTCCATGACTTCCTCCTTGGTTCTGGTTTATGATGATGAGACTTTATACGGGCTTTAAGGAAAAATCACCTTCCCGGAGAAGGTAGTGGGGACCCGTTTCCCTCCGACTTGCCGCGCTTTTGCCGGGAAAAAACCAAGGAGGCTCCTTATGTTCGGGAAATTCGCCGTTTTGATGCCGGTCCTGTTGGCGGCTGTCCTGCCCCCGCCGGTTTGCGGCGCCGGGAAGGATTCGCCGGCCACGCCCTCGCGCAAGCCCATCGTCTGCAAATGGACCACCCTGCAGGGCATGTGCTATTACTACGACGGCCTCAAAGTCGACGACGACCAGAGCATGAAAAACATCATCTCGCCGTTGAAGGATCCCGAAGCCGACCGCCTGCTGGCCTTGTCGTCCAGTTCCCGGACGGCCGGGATCGGCTTCCTGGCAGGCGGGACCCTTTTCCTGGCGGGTGGCCTGGTGTTGGCCTTGGACAATTACGACAGCGTCAACCGTTCGTTCAATTCGACCGGGGCGGTAGGCCTTGTCGCCGCAGCGGCGGGATTGATCGGCGACTACATCGGGGCCTTCAAACTGGTGCAGTCCAGGACCTCCAGGTTCGCGGCTGTCCAGCGCTATAACGCCATCGCCCATGGGGACGCCCCGACTTCCTGGGGCCTTCCCGAACGCGGGATTCACGCGGACCTTCTGGCATTGAAGTTTTAAGGGAAGGCAACACTGGCCCCGTCGCGGCCTTTGTAAAACAGGACCCCTTTATGCTAGAAGGGTTGGTGGGGAAGCACACGATCAAGGATTGGAATGAAATCCTTCTCGGATGACTTCTCCCATGGAGGCTGACTTATGGCCGAGCTTCAAACCTACATCCAGGACAACAAGAAGGAAC
>JAICXI010000364.1 GCA_025980505.1 bacterium
CCCCGGGACATCTCGGCGGACGACATGGCGTCCCTCAAGGTCATCGACATCGTTGACAAGTGAGGTCGGGGGGAACCTCCCCCCATCCCGCTTCAACGCCAGGACCGCCACCGGGCCGGGTCCATCGGCGGTTCCATTTCTTTCTCCCTGGCTCAATCCCAGCTTTTAAGTTCCAACCTTATCGCCCGGGCCGCCGGGTTGGCCGCGTCCAACCGCCGGCCCAGGCCCCTTAAATCCCGCGCTTCATCCAGGTCCGAAAGAACCGGCAAAAAACCGGCCGTGAACCCCGCCTTGCCCGCGTTCCGCAGGGTGCGCCGGAACACCGACGGGGTGCTCCAAGCCACGCCCTTGAAACAGGCGCGCAGGGGTTTCTTCCACCCCACCAGGAAATAACCGCCGTCCCGGGAAGGGCCCAGCACCAGGTCTTTTTTTTCCAGGACCGCCAGGGCCTTCCTGAGATGGGAGGGTGAAAGCTCCAGGCAGTCCGACCCGGTGATCAGCACCTTGCGGGCGCCCCTCTTTTGGGCGTCGCGGGTGGCGTTCAACATGCGGTTTCCCAGGTCCCGCCCCCTTTGGGCGAAGGCCCGGGGCCGGGCGCCGCGGAAATACCGGAGGATTTTCCTTCGGGAGCCGGGGGGGTCCACGGCGATGAAAAGCCGGAGCCCCCCGGGAAGTTTCCGCAGGCGCGCCGAAAGGTAGCGCAGGAAGAGGCCGTAAAGCCGGGCCGCCCGGTCGTGGCCGATGACCTTTCCCAGCCGGGTCTTCACTTTTCCCGGCAGGGGTTCCTTGGCGAACACCACCACCGCGTCAAAAGCCATGGCGGACTTCCATTGGACCACGACGGAGCCCCGGGCGCCCGGAACTACAAGGATCAGGGTCTAGCAAAAGATACCCGCCAAACCCCTTCCCATTGCCTTCCTTCATGCCATTCGTGCCTTCGCGGCTCAAACGTTTTTTTTCCCCGGTGTTTCGTCGTCGTCCAGGAAGGAAGACATCATCCTCAGGCTCCGGGCGACTTCGGGCAGGGCCTCCAAAAGCTTGCGCACCTGGTCGCCGGTGGTGGAATGGCCGAAGGAAAGGCGCAGGCCCTGCCTGGCTTCCTTCGGTGTCCGGCCCATGGCCAGCAGAACGTGGGAGGGCGGCGCGGCCCCGGCCGCGCAAGCCGCGCCCGAGGAAAGGGCGAAGCCCTTGGCGTCGAGG
Organism: bacterium; assembly: GCA_025980505.1. GTDB lineage: Bacteria > Oederibacteriota > Muellerivitia > Muellerivitales > Muellerivitaceae > JAICXI01. Next base: position 1,201 of record JAICXI010000364.1, read on the forward strand.
CTGTGCACCAGCGATTCCCCCCCCAGGCCCGGCAAGGTGATGTTCAGGATGCCCGGCACCCGGAGGTCGGACCGTTGCGGGCCGTTGATCCTCGCGTCGGGGAAGGCCTTCTTGAGTTCGTCGAAGAACATGTCGGTCAAGGACCGCAAGCGGCCTTTTTCCGAGGTGTCGCCGCAAATAAGCTTGGCCGCGGCGCCCAGCCCCACGATGGCCGCCACGTTTTCCGTGCCGCCCCGCCGCTCCCTTTCCTGCCCGCCACCGTGCACCAGGGGCACCAGTTCCACGCCCTTGCGTTGGTAATAGAACCCCGTGCCTTTGGGCCCATAGATCTTGTGGCCCGACACCGAAAGGAAGTCCACGTGGTCGGCCTGCACGTCAATGGGGACCTTGCCGTAGGCCTGCACCGCGTCCATGTGGAAGAGGATGCCCTGTTCCCGGGCCATTTGGCCGATTTCCCGGAAGGGCTGGAGGGTGCCCACTTCGTTGTTGGCGGCCATGATGGAAATTAGGCCCGTCTCTCCCTTGCGCACGGCCTTTTGCACCTCCCGGGGGTCCACCCGGCCTTCCGAATCGGGCGGCACTTGGGTGACGGAAAAGCCCTGGTGGGCAAGCCAGTTGCAGCACTCCAGCACGCAGGAATGCTCCACCGCGGAAATAATGATGTGCCGCACCCGGTCGCGGAAGGACCAGGCCGCGCCCTTGTGGACCGCGTTCACGCTTTCCGTGCCGCCGCTGGTGAAGACGATCTCCCGGGGGTCGGCGCGCAGGGTGTCCGCGACCTTCTCGCGCGCCCTTTCAATGGCGTTGCGGGCTTCCCGACCGGACCCGTGCACACTGGAGGGGTTGCCGAAATCCTCCTTCAAATAAGGCAGCATGGCTTCCAGCACCCTTTCATCCAGGGGCGTGGTGGCGGCGTGGTCGAAGTAAATCATGGGGTTCCTTGTGTCCCGAAATCGCAAGGCCCGTAGTTTAACATAAGGGGCGGGGACATTCCCAATGGCCCGGACCCCCTGCCGCCTCGGCGGACGGCTCAAGGCCACGGCCGGCAGGATGGGAATCCCCCGCCCGATGGCCTGCCGGCCGGCTCCAGGCCCATGAGGATCAAGCCTCCATGGGCAAGCCCGATCCTCGGCGCCGACCTCGGAATAATCGCCCCTACCGGTCACAGGGGTTCGGGGGAATTGCGGTTCCACCTTTTCCGGCCTTTCTTTCCGGCGGCGGTTTTGGAATGATGTTGAGGGACGGTGACCAAAACCCTATTTGCCACCGAAAGAAGGGAAAAGACAATGCCGACCCGGGCCTTACCCAATTCCCCAACCCCCTATCCGCCGGGCCCCCGAAACGCCTATCCGGGCCAGATCCTTTTCGCCATGGTCCGCGACCCCCTGGGATTCCTTTTGCAAACCGCGCGGAAATACGGGGACGTTTCCAGCTTCAAGCCCGCGGGCCTGCGGATTTATCTCCTGAACCACCCCGACCTCCTCCAGCAGGTATTGGCCGCCCAATCCCAAAACTTCATCAAGGACCAGGGACTGCAAATGACCAAGGTGCTTTTAGGCCAGGGGCTGCTGACCAGCGAAGGCGACCTGCACAAGCGCCAGCGGCGGCTGGTGCAGCCGGCTTTCCACCGCCAAAGGGTGGCCTCCTACGCCTCGGTGATGGTTGAA
>JAICXI010000306.1 GCA_025980505.1 bacterium
AATGGACCTGCCGGAAACGATCTTCGGGCTCAAGCCCAGGCCGCATCATTTATGGCGCAGCGTGACCGCCCATTTGTCCAATCAACGCTTGGGGACGGTTAAGACCAAAACCAGGGGTGAAGTGTCGGGCGGGGGCAAAAAGCCCTTCAAACAGAAGGGCACGGGGAACGCCCGGCAAGGATCGATACGGGCGGTTCAATTCGTGGGCGGCGGCGTGGCCCATGGTCCCAAACCGCGTGATTATTCACTGGATCTCCCGAAGAAAATGCGCCAGCAGGCCTTGTCGGAGTCCCTGTCGGACAAAGCCCAGCAAGGCAAGGTTATGGTCATTGAAAACTTGAAATTCGATGCGCCTAAGACCAAACAAGCGGTGAACTTGCTCAAGAGTCTCGGCTTGGACGGGCAGAAGTGCCTGATCGTCATTGGGCAGTCCAGCCCCGCGACCTTGAAAAGCTTCCGCAATTTGCCGAAAACCACGGTCTTGAGCCGGGAAAATTTGAATACCTATGAGGTGTTAAGGAATGATGTGGTGGTCCTTACCCAAGGCGCGTTGAATCAGATGACCGAAAACGGATCCAAACCCGCCGGCAAGGAGAAAGCCAAATGAAAAAGGTGCAGGATGTGATCGTCCGCCCCCTCATCACTGAAAGAAGCACGGTTTTAAAAGAAAAGGGGAAATATTCCTTTGAAGTCCACCCGGATGCCACCAAACAGGAAATCAAAAACGCGGTGGAAGTTATCTTCAAAAAAGAAAAGGTCGAAGTGACCAAGGTCAACACCACCAATGTGCCGGCGAAGATCCGCCGGTTTGGCCGGAATCTTTCAAAAGCCTACCGCTGGAAAAAAGCGATCGTGACTTTGAAGGCCGGCCAAAAAATTGAATTCTTCGAAGGGGCTTAAAAGTCATGCCAATTAAAGCGTATAAACCGACTTCGGCGGGCCGTCGGGCAATGACGGCGATCGTAGGTGAGAATCTCGCGAAGAAAGCGCCTGAAAAGTCGCTCGTGACGTCCTTGAAATCGACCGGCGGCCGCAACATGTACGGCCGGATCACCAGCCGCCACCGGGGCGCGGGCCACAAGCGCCAGTACCGGATCATTGACTTCGATCGGGAAAAGGTCGGGATGCCGGCCAAGGTTGTTTCCTTGGAATACGACCCGAACCGGTCTTCCCGGATCGCCCTTTTGCAATATTTGGACGGTGTGAAAAAATACATCCTGGCTCCCGAGGGCTTGCAAGTGGGCGACCAGGTTTTGGCGGGCCAAGGGGCGGACGTGAAACCGGGCCATGCCATGAAATTAAAAGAAATTCCTTTGGGTTCGATGGTCCATAACATCGAGATCCGGCCCGGCAAGGGCGGCCAGATGGTCCGGTCGGCAGGCTCCGTCGCCCAGCTGATGGCCCGGGAGGGCGACTATGCGACCATTAAGCTGCCGTCGGGCGAGATGCGCAAAATTCACGTCGAATGCATGGCTTCCATCGGACAGGTCGGAAATCTGGACCACATCAACGTCAGCATCGGCAAGGCCGGGCGCATGAGGTGGATGGGCGAAAGACCCCAGTCCCGGGGTGTGGTGACGCGTCCCGGCGACGGCCATCCCATGGGTGGCGGTGAAGGAAAAACCTCGGGAGGCCGTCACCCGACGACCCCTTGGGGGAAGCCGACCAAGGGTTATAAAACGCGGCAAAACAAGCTCACCGATAAATACATCGTCAAACGCCGGAAATAAAGAAGGGGTTCAAAATGAGTCGATCCATGAAGAAGGGGCCCTACGTGGACCCGAAGCTTATGCAGTTGATCCAAAAAATGAATCGTGCCAACGACAAAAAGGTCATCAAGACCTACGTGCGGCGCTCTTCGATCCACCCTGAAATGGTGGGCCATACCTTTGCCATTCATAACGGCAGGAAATTCATACCGGTTTTTATCACCGAAAATATGGTGGGACATAAGTTGGGGGAGTTCGCCCCGACGCGCACCTTTAAAGCCCACGGCACGGTTAAAACTGAAAAAGCGACGGCTTTGAAGTAAAAGCTCAAGATTAAAACGAGGTTTCAAAATGCAAGCACAGGCGATTTCTCGATTTACCCGGGTGACTCCGCGAAAAGCCCGCCAAGTGGTGGAATTGATTCGAAGGAAGTCCGTGTCGGAAGCCTTGAACATCCTGGCTTTTACCAAAAAACGGGCGGCGGGGGAGTTGTCGAAGGTTTTGAAGGCGGCGGTATCCAACGCCGGGCAAAGCGCCCGGGTTGACATTGACAAGTTGGTCATTAAGTCCATCCAAGTGGACGGAGGCCCCATGATGCGAAATACCCGGCGGTTTATCCCGCGGGCGATGGGGCGAGCCAGCTTGATTCACAAGCGGACCAGCCACATCAAGGTGGTTGTTTCGGATGAAACGAAAAACTAGCAAGACTCTGGGAGGCACTTTTGGGACAGAAAATTAATCCGATCGGTTTACGGGTCGGCATCATTCGGGATTGGGATTCCCTTTGGTTCAACGCCAAACACAAGATTTACACCCAGACTTTGCTGGAGGATATTGAAATCCGGAATTTCGTCAAACTGCGGTTAAAACATGCCGGAATTGCCCGGGTGGTTTTGAAACGCAAGGGTGAAATGGTGGAAGTGGATATCTTCGCCTCGCGCCCCGGCATCGTGATCGGGAAAAAGGGCTCGGAAGTCGACAAGATAAAAGAGGAACTTCAAAAACTCACTAAGAAAGAAGTGCGCATCAACATCAACGAAGAAAAACACCCGGAAACAAACGCCCAGCTCATCGCGGAAGGGGTGGCGGGCCAATTGGAAAAGCGGGTTGCTTTCCGGCGGGCCATGAAAAAAGCCATCCAAGGAGCGTTGGACGGCGGCGCCAAGGGAATCAAAATCATGTGTTCGGGCCGGTTGGCGGGCTCCGAAATCGCAAGAACCGAATGGTATCGCGAAGGCCGCGTCCCACTCCATACATTAAGGGCGGAAATCGACTACGGCATGGCTGAAGCCAGCACGACTTATGGAAAAATCGGGGTCAAATGCTGGGTTTTTAAGCGCGAGATTTTTGGTTCAAAGGACAAGCAGGAAGACACGGTGACAACCAAGGCCAAACCTGCGCCGAGGGAAAGAAAGCCGATGGAGCCGAAGGCCTCCCCGGCCCAAGCTTAATTCATCTCTTAAGGAAATCGTCATGTTAATGCCGAAACGGGTTAAATACCGTAAAACCATGAAGGGCCGGATGAGGGGCAAAACCAAGAACGGGGCCACCTTCGCCTTTGGTGAATATGCGTTAAAGTCCCTGGGCGCCGGTTATGTGACCGACAGGCAAATTGAAGCGGCGCGTGTGGCCATCAACCGGCACATGAAGCGTATTGGAAAATTATGGGTCCGCATTTTCCCCGACAAGCCCATTACCAAAAAACCCGCCGAGGTCCGTATGGGAGGCGGGAAGGGCGCTCCCGACCATTGGG
>JAICXI010000050.1 GCA_025980505.1 bacterium
CGCAATCCCCGCCCGCTGGCGCCCAAGGACCGCGAGGCCCTTGTCCGGGGCCTCCAAACGGACGAACCGGAGGGCCTCAAGATAAGCCTGGTCGTCCTGCTGGGCTACCATTGCGGCCTGCGGGTCTCGGAAATCGCTGGCCTGAGGGTCCGGGACCTGGACTTGGATCAGGGACTCTTGACCGTCATCGGTAAGGGCGACAAGGAACGGACTTTGCCCATGACCCAGGCCTTGAAGGAACTCCTGAAAGGTTATTTAAAAACCCGGCTCGATGCGGCCAGCCCTTATCTTTTTTCGAGCCCCCGAAGCACCGACAAAGCCATTCACGTGGATTACCTCGAAACTTGGGTTAAGAAAGCCGCCCTATGGGCCCACCTGGACAATCCCGATGAGTTGACCGTGCACGTCCTGCGGCATTCCTTCGGCACCCAATTGGCCGAATCGGGCGCCAGCGTCTATGAAATCCGCGACCTGATGGGCCATTCCAGCATCACGGTCAGTGAAAACTACGTGAAGCTGGCCTCCACCAAGGCGCGCCAGGCGCATGGGAAAGCTTTCGGTTCGGGCTACCAGGTCCACGCCCTGAACTTAGCTAATGGTTTTGGGATTCCGTCGGTTTTGAGGATGCATCGAGAACGCAATCGAAAAGCTTTGCCGGGCTCTTGAAATAAACTCACGCAGGGTCGGATTCGGGCATTTTCCAGTACCAGATGTTCCCTAAGTCTTTGTTTTTCAAATTCATTTTGCCCGGAAAACCATTGTGTCTTGGGACTTTTGGAGGCACCTTCAAGTGCTTTGAAAACAAGAGGGCAAAATGCCTGGATTTTGCATTTAAACGGGTTTCTTTTGAAAGATTTTTAAACATCAGCAGCCATCGTACTTGCCTTCCCGGCGGCTAAAATCGACCGGATTGAGCCCGTTTGGAATCGTCTCGAGACATGTGGAATTTGGGTAGAATCCTTACCGGCATTTAGTTTTGGGACTTGGACCGACAAAAGGGCTTCCTTCCGCCCGTGGGAAGCCCGGCAACAGGTTCAGGGCCAGTCAGGGTTGGAAGTTTTTCATGGAAAGGGCCATTGAGGGCCTGTTTCAAAAGCACCTAAAGAATTACTTGAGGGGGTAAAGTCGTGTTTTCCAGCCGCACTCCGAATGATCTAAGCCTCAATGCCTTTGCCCGAGCCGTTGAAAAAGCCGGGAGCGAGCCCCTCTTGGATTTAACCTTGTCCAATCCGACCCAATGCGGGTTTGATTACCCGGCCGGACTTTTACAGCCTTTAAGCCGGCCGGAAGCCCTCGTTTATGAACCCCATTCTTTGGGCCATCCCGCCGGCCGGGAGGCGGTGGCGCGGTATCTTGCCTCCCGCGGACAAACGGTGGACCCCCAAAGGATCCTGTTAACCGCCAGCACCAGCGAGGCCTATTCCTACTTGTTCAAGCTTTTGGGGGATCCGGGCGATTCCTTCCTGGTTCCAACGCCCGGTTATCCCCTTCTCGACCATTTGGTTCACCTGGAAGGCGTTGAACTCGTTCCCTATCCGCTCCAAATGAAGGCCGATTGGCCTGTGGACCGGGAAAAGATCCGTCACTCCGTGGGCTTGAAAACCAAGGGGATAGTGGTGGTGGATCCCCATAACCCGACCGGTTGCTTTTTAAGCGCGGAAGACCGCCTCTGGCTTTTCGGCTTTTGCAAGGAGCGCTCCCTGGCCTACATTTCCGACGAGGTCTTTTCGGAATACGCTTATGAGGGGCCGCGTTCCGACTTTTTACCCGGCCGGGAGATCCTGTCCTTCCGCTTGGGCGGCCTCTCGAAAAGCCTGGGTTTGCCACAGTTAAAGCTTTCCTGGATGGCTTGGGATGGACCTCGAGAATTACTTGAAGAGTGCCGGGAAAGGCTGGAGCTGATCGCCGATACCTATTTGTCGGTCAACACACCGGTTCAATTGGCCTTAGACGAACTTTTCCGCTTTGCGCCGGTCTTCCAACGCCAATTGATGGACCGGGTTTTAACCAACCGGGCCTTCCTGGCCCAAAGCTTCCAATCCGATGCGGGGGTAAAGATTTGGCCGGCCCAAGGCGGCTGGTACGCCCTGCTGGAGTTGCCGGGTTGGGGTTTGGGGGATACGGACGTAGCCGTGGGTCTTTTGGAGGAAAAGCGGGTCCTGGTGCAACCGGGGGCCTTCTTTGACTTCCCTTCCGGTTGTTTTCTGGTGCTGAGCTTGCTGCCTTTGGCGAAGGTATTCCAGGAAGGAGCCTTAAGGATTCACGACTACTTGAAGAAAAAAAACTAAAAGCCAAATAATTCAAGGTTTGCTTGAGGCCCGTGGATGGCTTGTGGGAATTAGGAGCGGCAGGCTGCTGGAAAAATAATACGGAACTATGCACTTGACGAACCAATCCCAGTTAAAGCCGGGTTTCGAATGTTCCCACCTTCTCCCTTGAGGGAAGAAGGTCGGGATGAGGGTGGTTTAGGTTGGCAAAGATACCCTCACCCTACCCTCTTCCCTTAAGGGAGAGGGTTTGTTACGTCAAGTACATAGTTCCCAAATAATATAAAGCGACCCAACAACCTGCCTACCCCTCAAATTCCGCAGGAATTCGGGGGTCCTATTGAATGTTTTCGAAAAGTTCCGCTAGAGGTTCTTGAGGCGGCGTTCGGCTTCCTTGCCCCAGTCGGAATCCGCGTAATTCTTAGCCACTTGCTGCAGTTGGTCCAAGGCTTTGGCCCTGTCCTTAGTTTTGAGGTAGAGGTCCGAAAGATTCAACCGGATTTCGGGCGCGATAAAACTGTTGGGTTTCCCTTGCAGGAAGGCCTCGGCCAACAATGCGCCCTGGGAGAACTGGTTTTGGGCTTCCAGGCAGAGGATTTTGCCTAAAGTAGCCTCATCCCCCAAGGGGGTTCCCTTGAGTTCCTGGATGGCCACGTCAAAGTTGGCGTAGGACTGGTTGATCTGGCCCAGGGAAAATTCGCTCTTGGCGGCGTAGTAGCGGGCGATTTTGGCCGAGGGCGTCCCGGCGTAATCGGTGATGATGCGTTGGAAGGTTTGAAGGGCCTGTTGATCGCGCTCAACGGTGCTTTTAAAGGGACCGTTCTTGGGGTCCACGGTGGCGCGAAGGTAATATTGTCCCAGGCTTAACACGCCCTCGGCGTCCTTTTCGCTCTGGACCTGGCTATGCAGGTAATAAGGGACCCCGATGGCCACCAGGATGAGGAGGATGCCCGAGACGGCGATGATTTCCTGGTGGGACTTGGCCCAATCCAGACCTTTTTGAACCGCGGACTTTTCGTGTGGAACGGCGATATGGCCCCAGTTGATTGTCATGACGACCTCACCTCGAAATTTAAAGCGAAGCCTTCCCTTTGAATCGGGAAGGCCTCATCTGATGGTACCCTCGACGCGAATCGAACGCGTGACCTACCCTTTAGGAAAGGGTCGCTCTATCCAACTGAGCTACGAGGGCGGCTTCTTGCCACTCCAAGAGGAAATCCGGAAAATTAGAACTGCAGTATAGAGTACAGGGGTGTGCTTTTCAATTTTTCGTGGCCGTTTAAAAAGGTCAAATGGATGAGGAAACAGGCTTCCACCACCTGGCCTCCCGCTTTTTCCACCAAGCGGATCGTCGCGGCGGCCGTTCCGCCCGTGGCCAACACATCATCCAAGACCAGTATCTTGTCGCCCGGGGCGACGGAATCCTGGTGGATTTCCAAGGTATCCTTGCCGTATTCCAGGTCATAGGTTTCCTGGTAGGTTTTCCAGGGGAGTTTCCCTGGCTTGCGGACGGGGATAAAGGCGACTCCCAACTGGGCGGCCAAGGCCCCGCCGAGGATGAAACCGCGGGATTCCATGGCCACGATGCCGTTCAAATTCCGGTTTTTGTAACGCTCCGCCATTTGATGGATGACTTTTTGAAAGGCCTGGGGATTCTTCAAAAGCGGGGTGATGTCCTTGAAGAGAATCCCTTTTTTGGGGAAATCGGGAACGTCACGGATCAAACTCTTGAAATCCATGTTTTATCCTTAGGGTTTTGAGGCTTTATAAAAGGAAAAGCTGAAGGCTAGCTCGTCAGGGGGGGTATCTTACACAAACTCATTCAAAAGTTCACGATATTCTTCGTGGTTGGATTTCATCATGGAGCGGATTTTTTGAAGGGCTTTTTCCTCGATTTGGCGGATCCGTTCGCGGGTCACCCCCAAGAGATGGCCGGCCTGCTCCAGGGTCTTCGGTTGGTCTTCCTCAAACCCAAACCGCATCAGGATGACCCGTTGTTCCTTTTCGCTCAAGGTCGAGATGAGACGCCTGAGCTTTTCCGTGCGCAGTTGGCCGAATACGTTTTGGGCCGGGCTGTTGATCGACTTGTCCTCAATGAAATCCGCGATGGACTTTGAATTGGAATCGTCCCCCACCGGCACTTCCAGCGAGATATCCCGTTGGGCCAGGCGTTGCAACTTGTGGATTTTTTCAAATTTCAGCTTGGAAGCCTTGGACAACTCCATCAGGCTTGGGTCCCGGCCCAGTTTACGGGTAAGGTCGCGGGTGATCCGTTCCACACGGTTGATGTCCTCGGAAACATGCACCGGGACCCGGACGGTCCTCGACTGGTTGGAAAGGGCCCGGGTAATGGACTGGCGGATCCACCAAGTGGCGTAAGTGCTGAACTTGAAGCCCCTGCGCCAGGAGAATTTTTCGCTGGCCTTGATGAGTCCCAGGTTTCCTTCTTCGATCAGGTCTTGGAAAGCCAGCCCCTGGTTCATGTATTTTTTGGCGACTTTGATGACCAGGCGAAGGTTGGCGGCGATCAGGGCTTGTTTGGCTTTCATATCGCCCTTTTCAATGCGTTGGGCCAGGTCCACTTCCTCAGGGGCGGTTAAAAGCTTCACGCGGGAAATTTCGCGGAAATAAAGCTTCAGGCTGTCGGTGGTGATCCGGTCGGGAGTGTACTTGACGTCGGAGGCGCCGCCGGCGGGTTTGGGTTTCTGTGGGACAAGGGAAATCAAGGATGCGTTCATCCGGCGGGCGGATCTTAACTTGAGGTTGGTTCCCTGTTTCTTCGCCATAAGGCTGCCCCTGCTTTAAAATCGGATTTCAAATCTCTCGGATTCGGGGGACCCTTGCAACCATTGGAAGTGGGCGCTCTCAATCCGGCTTCCAATAGGACCCGTTCTTAAATCTTGCATAAACTGTTCCAAGGAAGAGGGGGGTCCAAAGGCCGTTACTTCCATGCTTCCATCGGGCAGATTTCGGACCCAACCTGTCAAATTAAAGGTATCCGCCTTGTTTTTGGCGAAATACCGGAATCCGACTCCTTGAACCCTTCCCCGAATAGTGCCGGTGAAACCGTTAACCATGCAAAACCCCCCGGTTATTTTTTAAGGCAAAAAATGTCAGTTTTTTGAATTAGAGGGCGATTTTTTTGACTTTTATGGAAAAAGTGGTAGGCAAGAAAAAGCAATCTTTTAGGAGAGGCGGCTGAAGGAAAGGCTCAAGACCTACGGCGGAAAACGACCCTTAAAAAATGGTCGGGGCGGCAGGATTTGAACCTGCGACCTTTTGCACCCCATGCAACTGCGCTACCGAGCTGCGCCACGCCCCGATTTCCAATTGTTAAGGATCGACTGAACAACCCATTTCCGTGGTCCGGGTTGATCCCCAGACCAATCCAGAATAGTTTCCTGGTCGGGGTGAGAGGATTCGAACCTCCGACCCCTTGGTCCCGAACCAAGTGCGCTAGCCGCTGCGCTACACCCCGTCCAGAAAACCACTCCCATCGGCCTCCACCACCATTGGTTTAAGGCCGACAAACTTCCAAAAGGAAGCCTACTATAAGTGAAAAACCACGTTGGTTCAAGAAAGAAGGTTTATTAAAAAAACAAATTCCGGGGTTTGCCCGGCCTTTGGTTTTTGAATAAACGCTTAATCTAGGTTGTGTTTTTTCAAAATGGCGTAAGAGGATTCCAAAAGGCGCCGAAATTCACGCATTTTTTCAGTCGATGCGGCTGGGGTGGCCCGGGGCTCCCCGGCTTGCGGAGAATGGCCGGGAACGGAAGGGGCTTCCTCTTTTGCGGGCTCCAATCGATCCAGTTCTCCCCTCTCCTCCAATTCCTCCAATTTCTTGATGGCCCCGGCGATGGTGTATTTTTCCTCGTAAAGAAGCCGTTGGATGGCCGTCGCCACCCGGATGTCCCTGTTCCGATAGGTTCTTTGTCCGGTGACGGACTTTTGGGGATTGAGTTTTTTGAATTCGCTTTCCCAGTAACGCAGGACATAGGGCTTGACGCCCAAGAGGTCGGAGACTTCCCCGATCGTGTAAAACAACTTTTCCGGTTCAGGCATGATGATTGACGGTCCTCATCCCTTCAGTTTTTTCTTTAAGAGGGGGCTGGGCTTGAAAAACAACACCTTACGCGCGGCCAGCGGGATCCGCTTGCCGGTTTTGGGGTTACGGGCAAGTCTGGCCGGCCTCTTGCGCCATTCCCAGGTTCCCAAACCCACTATAGAAACTTTTTTTCCCTGCCGCAAGGCGTCCGTGATGGAGTTAAAAAAGGAATCGAGGGCCAAGTCGGCCTGCTGCTGGGTCAAACCCAATCGGGCCAGGCTTTTTAAAAGGTCTTTCCGTGTCACTGGTTTTTCCTGGTTTGGGTTCGTTTAAAACGATTGTTCGGGTTTGGCCGAGCGGGACAAAAGGGAGTGGGCCGCTTCCTTGGCGGTCTTGTCCTTAAAAAGCACTTCGTAGACCTCGGAAGTAATAGGAACTTCCACTTGGCATTGTTGGGCCAAGTCGATGGCGGCATGGGACGTTTTGACGCCCTCCGCCACCATGACCATTTCCTTCAACGCTTGTTCGAGGGTGGCACCCTTCCCTATTTTTTCACCCAAGAGCCGGTTTCGGCTGTGCCGGCTGGTGCAGGTCACGATCAAATCACCCATGCCGGCCAACCCGGAAAAGGTGGAGGCTTGCGCCCCCAAGGCCACGCCCAGGCGGGTCATCTCGTGCAGGCCGCGGGTCATGATGGCGGCCTTGGTGTTGTCGCCTAACCCTAAGCCGTCCGTAATGCCGGCGGCAATGGCGATCACGTTCTTGAGGGCCCCCCCCAGCTCCACGCCGGCCAGATCCCTGGACGTATAAACCCGGAAATAATCGGAGTGAAATGCCTCTTGTATGGTTTTGGAGAGATTTTCGTCTTCCGAGGCGGCCACGACGGTGGTAGGCATCTTACGGGAAACTTCCTCAGCGTGACTTGGGCCTGAAATGACTGCGACAGGAACGCCCCCTTTCAAGCTTTGCTTCAACACTTCGCTCATGCGCAAATGGGAGGATTCCTCAAGCCCCTTGCTGGCACAAACAACCCAAGCTCCCCGCGGCCAAGCCGGGACCGCCCGGACCATGGTGGAACGAACCCCGTGGGACGGAACAGCCATCACAACCCCTTCCCTTCCGGATAGGGCCAGGGACATATCGGAGGTCACTGTGATTTCCCGGGGCAGAAGGATGCCCGGGAGGAGCTTTTTGTCCTCCCGGGTCTGGGCCAATTGCCCGGCTTTGGCGGCGTCATATTCCCAAAGGGATATGTCGTGGCCAGCCCGCCTTAAGTGTAAACTTAAAGCGATTCCCCAGCTCCCGGCGCCTAAAACACACAATTTCATATGAATTCCTCTGGTTTAATTCTTCGCTTTTTTTCGGCCGACCTTATTTTCAGTTCCGCCGAGTATCCGTTTGATGTTTTGGCGATGGGTCCACCAGACCATGATGGCCGCGAACAGGGCCAAGCCCGAAGCCCAGGCGCTTTTTCCAAGGATGAAAAAGGCGGAAACCGCCATGGTAGTGACGCCCAAAAGGCTGCCAACTGAAATCATCCGGGTCAAACCCAGGGCCAAGGCAAAGACCACCGTGCCCAAGGCGCTTTCCAGGGGTAAAAGGCTGTAAAAAACGCCGATGCTTACCCCGATGCCTTTCCCACCCTTGAACTTGAGGAAAACCGAAAAAATATTCCCCAAAAGGACGGCGAGCCCGCAAAAAACCTCGAGGCGGTTGTCACCGGGGGTGAAAAACCGGGGTAACGACACGGCGGCCGCACCCTTGGCGATATCCAGCCCCAAGGTGGCTATTCCCCACCCGGCACCCACCACCCGCCAGACGTTGGTCATGCCGATGTTACCGCTGCCCCGGGTGCGGACATCCACTCCCTTGATCCATTTAACCATCCAATAGCCAAAAGGAACGGAGCCCACGAGATAGGCGGCCGCAAGTAAAAGGAAGGCGGTGGTCATGGTTTCTTGGGCTTATCCTTTTTCGGGTTGGGCTTCCGGTGTTGGTTCCGCCGGGGGTTAAAGTTCCGCTTAAAACCTGTTTTTTTATATTCTTTCTTATCGGCCTTTTCCATCAGCACGATCTGAAGGGGGGTGGACCTCATCTCCAAAGCCTCCCTCAACTCGGATTCCAGGTACCGCATGTAAGCGGGGGTGGCGCTTTCTTTTTGGTTTGCGAACACCTCGAAAGCGGGAGGATGTCCCACCCGCTGATAGCCGTAGAGTATTTTAATCTGATGGCCCCCCCTAAAGGGAGGCGAAGTTTTACCGACCGCCGCCTGCAAGGCTAAGTTGACCTGTCGGGTTGGCACCTGGCGGCAGCTTTCCTCGTAGACGGAATAAACCGCGGGGAGCACCCGTTCCAGGTTGAGGCCGGTTTTGGCCGAAACGAACAAAACGGGCGCGAAATGGATGAGGCGCAGTTCCCTTTTGGTGATCCTTTCGGCTCGCGCCTGTTCGGCGCCCGTGGGATGGATATCCCACTTGTTGATGACGATCACCACGGGCCGGAAGGCCTGGGAAATGATGCGGCTGATGGTCACATCCTGGTGGGTGATGCCCTTTTCCCCGTCCAAGACCAGGAGGGCCACCTGGCAGGTTTGCAATTCGTAAAGGGCCTGTTCCACGCTCAATTTTTCAATGCGGCTGTCCTGCTTTTGGGAGGACCGGA
>JAICXI010000333.1 GCA_025980505.1 bacterium
AGTGGACGTAACGCGGGTATAGCCGAAACCATGCCGGGTCTCGGTCTTGTAATCGGCCAGGTCCTTCAACACGGGCTGCCAGGTGGCGGACCAGAAGTCCTTGGTTTTCTCGTCCCGGATGTAGATATACCGGCCCGGCCGGTCCATGGGCACGTTGTTCAGGCGGTAACGCAGGATCCGCTTGTCGCGGGCGGAAAGGTGGAAGCTGTAGCCGCCCCCGTTGTTGGAAATAAGGGCGCAGTATTCGTCATTATGAAGGTAGTTCATCCAGGGCACCGGCGTATCGGGCCGCTCAATGACATATTCCTTGTTCTCGACGTCGAAGTAACCGTAGCGCATGATTTCCTCTTTTTCGATGGGATGACGGCTTTGGTTTACCAACTCAGTTCAATGTAAAGACGCTTGAATTTCATGGTTCCCTTCAGCCCTCCCCAGAACATGGCCAAATTGGACCGGTAACGTATCCAACTCCACAGCAGAAAATCGGACGCGGGCTGTATCTTGAGCACCGGCACGAAATACTTGAGGAAGAAAAATACGAAGCCCCCCCATAACCACAGGACGGAATCATTCCCCAAAATCATCCCGGCGTTGTTCCCCTGGGCGGCCAGGCAAATCGTTTTAATCAGGGCCCAAATTCCGAACAAGTGCATGAAGTGGAAATCCCCCCAATAAATCATGGTTTGGAACGGGAAGGGAATGACGATGGAATGTTCCCCCAGCAGCTGCAGGCGGAATTCCAAGACGCGCTTGGCGTGGGTCTTGATCGCCAAGGGATGGCCGAAACCGTAGCCCCGGACCTGGCGGCAGAATTCCTTCAAGGTGGCGCGGTGCATATGCTTGACCACGGCGCTGGGCTGGAAGTAAAGCTTGTAGCCCGCCTTTGCGATGCGCAGGGAGAAGTCGACGTCTTCCGCCGTGATCTCGTCCCAGAAGTGGTTCCCGATGGCCAGCGCGGCCTTGCGGCTGACGGCGGCGTTGGCCGTGGCGAAAAAGGGGCAGTTTTGGCTTCCGTTGACTTCCCGGGGAAGGTTGTACTGGATGGGAGGATAGTAGCCGCCCGCTTTCATGGCCACCCGGTCCCCCACCGAGAGGAACCCCACTTGCTCGCAGTAATGCTCCACCTTGTTTTGGGGGTCGAATTGCAGCGTATACACTTCCCCGCCCACCATCCCGATCTTGGGGTCGCGCAGGAAGGGTTCCAGCATCTTATCCGCCCAATCGGCGTTGGGCGCGCAATCCCCGTCCGTAAAGAGGATGTAGTCCCCCTTGACCAGTTTCAAGGCGGCGTTCCGCGCGTGGCCCGGCGACTTGCATTTGGGGATCTGGGTGAACCGGATGCACTTGTATTTTTTCTGCCATTTCTTGATGATCTCGACCGTGTTGTCCGTGCTGTCTCCGTCGGCCACGATGACTTCCATTTTATTCAGGGGGTATTTAACGCCGGAAATCTTCTTCCCGTTCATCGAGGTCCCGCCGAAGAGGTAAACGAAGGTTTCATCCATGGTACGGCCCGCGTTCCGCACGGGAATAATGATGGTGATAAAAGGTTTCTTCGAAGAGGTCTTGGAAGGCTTGGTGGCCATAGAAAAAGTTCTCCTTGGAGTTCAAAATATCGCGGTCCAAAAATGGTGGGTGATGCAGGGCTCGAACCTGCGACCCGCTGATTAAGAGTCAGCTGCTCTACCAACTGAGCTAATCACCCATACCCGATCATCACAACTTAATACCGGCCGAAATCGCCGGTTCCAAAAATGGTACGCCTGAGAGGGCTCGAACCTCTGACCTACAGATCCGGAATCTGTCGCTCTATCCAACTGAGCTACAGGCGCATCCTCCCAGCCGCTTCAACCAGTAGGGTTCCCGTGACCTTGAAACCAAACCTTAAAAGGCGCACGGAATAATCCCATCCCCCCGTTACCATCATCCCGGTTCATCCGAACAAATGGGGTGAGAGACGGGAATCGAACCCGCAACCCCCAGATCCACAATCTGGTGCTCTAACCAATTGAGCTACTCCCACCATCTTTTCCGCACCGCGTGATCGCTACAGGGGCTGCTCTTCGTCCCGCTTCCGGTTAGAAAATTAAAGGACGAATCCCAAAAATTATGTTTTTGGGAGAAAAGCCCTAAAAGTTTAAAAGTGACGCATGTAAATGTAAAGGTTTTATTTGACCTTTTTCCGGGAAAAAACCCAAAAGGGACCCATACGACCAATATGGTGCGCCTGACCGGAGTCGAACCGGTGACCCACTGCTTAGAAGGCAGTTGCTCTATCCAACTGAGCTACAGGCGCCCGAACCTCTGGAATGGGTGGGGCCCCATCCCGCTCCCGCCCTTCCCGCTCCGCCGCGGTTCAAGGGCCCAAGCCTCCTCTTCGAACGATGGGGCATCGGGGTCGGGGCGGTGAGATTTGAACTCACGACCCCTTGGTCCCAAACCAAGTGCGCTACCGCTGCGCTACGCCCCGGCCCAAATGCCCGACACCGCGCCCCTCCTCCGCCCGAACCGCCCTCGGCCCCAACCGAGCCGGGATTTCCCCCGCGTTGTTTAAGCCCCGAAGAATCCGACGATTCTCACTGATTTTGCAACAACCGCCGCGCCTTTTGAACGGCTTTCCCACGGTGGCTTATTTTATTCTTTTCTTCCACCGTCATTTCGGCAAAAACCTTCGAAAAGCCCAGGGGTTGAAACACGGGATCATAGCCGAAACCGCCCTTCCCCCTCGGCGTTTCGATAATGGTGCCGACCACCTCGCCCACCACCTGCTGGAGGGGGCGGTCCGGATGGACCAGGGAAATGACGGTCCGGAAAGCGGCCTTTCGGCCGTCGCCGGCGATGCCTTTTAAAAGGCCCAAGAGCTTGCGGACGTTATCCTCATAACTGCAACCTTCGCCGGCAAAACGGGCGGCAAAAATGCCCGGTTGGCCGTCCAGCGCTTCCACGAACAATCCCGTATCATCCGCCAGGGCGGCACAGCCCGTAAACTCGGAAAGAACCCTGGCTTTCTTAAGGGAGTTCTCCTCCAAGGTCGTTCCGTCCTCCACAACCTCCGGGCTCCCTTCGAATTGGAAAGCCGGGACGATTTCCCAGGGAACCCCTGAAAGGGCTTCTTTCATTTCCTTGAATTTGTCCCGGTTCCGGGTGGCGATCACCAGTTTTTTCATTTCCCCAGGACCCGCTTTTGGGCCGCCATCACCTGCTGGATGC
>JAICXI010000340.1 GCA_025980505.1 bacterium
CCACCGCCTCCTCGAAACGGCGGTCCTTTAAGGCTTGGTTGGCGGCCGTGTAGGCGTCCTTGAAGCTGCTGAAGGAAGGCGCCGAAGCGGCCGGTGAAGCGGCGTCCGGCCTGCCCGCCGTCTTTTCTTCGGCCAAGGCCGCCAAGGGTAAACCTAAAACAATGGTCATCCAAAGCAATGGGGATTTAAGCATCTCACCCTCCTCCGAAAATTTTCCCAAGCAGCGAAGCCATCCATCGTCCCATGAAAAACGGTTCCCATTATTCTCTTTTTAAATACTCCTTGCAATAACCCGTCCAAACCCGCACAATTTCCTTGTTTTAGACCGCGCCATCGCTTATTCCGATGGAATTCCCAGTGAACCCTCAAGGCCGTGAAAGGAAGGTAAATGTTCACCAAAAAACGCACGTGGCTCGGCCTTGGCTTCATCCTCGTTACCTTTTATTTTCTTTTCCGCAACATCGACAAGGACAAATTATTCGCGGCCTTTGCCCAATTTAACAAGTATTGGCTTCTCCCCGCGCTGGCCATTTACCTGTTGGGATACGTGGTGCGGGGCTACCGGTGGGTGCTCTTGTTGTCCCCCGTAAAAAAGTGCACTTTTAAAAGCCTTTTCCCCACCCTCATGATCGGTTTCATGGCGAACAACGTGCTCCCCGCCAGGGCCGGGGAATTCGTGCGGGCCCACTTAAATGGAAAGAAGGAAGGAATCAGCCGCAGCGCTTCCTTCGCCACTATCGTTTTGGAGCGGCTGTTCGACGGTTTGACCATGATCGTCCTGCTTTGGGTGGCGTTGGGCGCGGGCCACCTGGCCGTCCGCAAGGAAACCATGCCCTCCGGCATCCAGCACGCCATCGATTGGTCCCCTTACCTCTTCGGGACCGCCTTCCTCGTCCTTTTTATCCTGCTGTTGTTCAAGGAAATGGCCGTCGCCAGCCTGACCTTTTTCATCCGGCTGGCGCCCCGCCGCTTCCACAGCCCCCTGGAGCAATTAGCGCACACCTTTATCGACGGCCTGCAGATCTTGCAGAGCGCCCGCGAGTCCATCCTCGTGCTTTTGGCCTCCCTGGCGGCCTGGACCTGTGAATTCACATCTTACTACTTCCTGGCCGTGGGAATGGGCATGGCGCCCTCCCCCCTGAACCTCTGGTCCGCGGCCCTGCTGATGGCGGTCGTCAATTTAGGGATATTGATTCCCAACGCCCCGGGCGGCATCGGCCTCTTCGAGTTTATCGGCGTGGCCCTTCTCCTGCCCTTCGGCATCGCCAAGGAAATGGCCGTCGGGTACATGTTCCTGGTTCACTTCATGGTCCTCATACCCATTACTTTAATCGGGTTTTATTATTCAACGCGGGATCACCTTCACTTGGACAAGCTGGAAGCCGAGTAAGAACGGCAATCGAAAGGCGGCGCCATGAAAATCGGGGTGATTGGCGGGGGGGTGGCGGGGCTGACCGCCGCTTACCGGCTGGCCAAGCGGGGACACGAAGTGGAGGTTTTCGAGGCTTCCGATCACGTGGGGGGGCTGGCCTCCGGTTTTCCCGTGGCCGGCACCACCTTGGAAAAATATTACCACCACCTTTTCACGAGCGACGTTTGCATCCGCGGACTGGTGGACGAACTGGGGATGCGGGACAAACTTCACTGGTTCGTCAGTTCCATGGGTGTTTACCACAAGGGTGCCATGTATTCCCTGGCGTCGCCCTTGGACCTCCTATCCTTCCGGCCCCTGCCCTTTTGGGAACGCCTTTGGTTCGGTTTCCAGTCCGTTTTTTACCTGGGCAAGGTGAAAGACTGGAAAAAATACGAGTCCATCACCGCCCATGACTGGATGAAGAAGTACGCCGGCCCTACCATTTGGAAAGTCATGTGGGAGCCCCTTTTACGGGGCAAATTCGGCCCTTATTACGACAAGGTTGCCATGGCATGGCTTTGGGCCCGCATCCACACCCGGGCCTCCTCCCGGAAGGGTTCGAAAGAAACCCTGGGATATTTCAAGGGCGGGTTCGAGGTTTTCCACAAGGCCCTGGCCGATGCCGTTCAAAAAGCGGGGGTCCAAATCCACTTGAAAACCCCCATCGACCGCATCCTGACTCAAAACGGAAAATTAAAAGGCCTGGAAATCGGCGGCCTCCCCCAAACCTACGACCGCCTGGTTTTCGCGGCGGCGACGCCGATTTTCCTGAAGACGTGCCCCGGATTGCCCGAGGACTACAAGAAGCGCATGTCCCAACTGGATTTCATGGGCGCCCAATGCCTGGTGTTGGTGATGAGCCGGAAATTCAGCGATAACTACTGGACCAATATTTGCGATTCGGACATCCCCATTTTGGGGCTTTTCGAGCACACCAATTTCGCCCCCCCCGAGTGGTACCAGGGCAAGCACATCCTGTACGTGGGCAATTACCTCCCCCAAGGCCATCGGTATTTCAAGATGGGGAAACAGGAAGTCTTCGCCGACCTGCTTCCCTACCTGCAAAGGATCAACCCGGACTTTCAAGCGTCCTGGGTGGAGGAACTTCACTTATTCCAGGACCTTTACGCCCAACCCGTTATTCCCCTCCATTACAGCCAGGTAAAGCCCGCCTACGAAACGCCCGTTGAGAACGTTTATTTGGCGAACATGGCCCTCGTGTACCCCGAGGACCGCGGCACCAACTTCGCCGTGGATGTGGGCAATAAGGTGGCGCGGTTGATTGATCCGTCGGTTGCCGTCCCCGCCTTCCAGGGATAAAACCTACTTTTATCCTGCGGGTTTGAAGCCGTATGGTAATATTTCTCCGCTTCAAATCGGGGATCGTTGGCCATAACCCATATCCCCCAACCCAGGGGTGGGGCGCCCCTTGAAGAACCGCCCTTAATCGAAAACGGAGGAGTCTTCCATGCCCAAAGTGTCTTCCCTCTCCATTTTTTTCCCCTGTTACAACGAGGAAGCCAACGTCGAAAACATGATCCGCCTGTCCCAACGGATCCTTCCCGAATTGGCCGAAAAATGGGAGATCATACCGGTCAACGACGGCAGCAAGGATCAAACGGGGCCGCTGATCGACCGGCTGGCCTCGGAAGACCCCCACAACCATCCCATTAAACACGACAAGAACAAGGGCTACGGGGGGGCGGTCA
>JAICXI010000052.1 GCA_025980505.1 bacterium
CCGATGCGGTCCTGGATGATGGCGCTTCCCTTGCGCTCCAGCCAGATGAAGAAGGGAATGAAGGAAAGGGGCGTCATCCACATGACCACCACCATCACCGTGATGTTGATGAGAGTAAACGTCTGGTTATCCATTGAAACTCCCTAAACCCGGATCCAACACGAAGCCACGAAGCCCGTCCGACCCCTTTCGCCCGCCCAAGGTGTGGGTTTTCATGCTTTCGCCTTTCCCCGCACGTTAGGCTGGGCTTTCACGCCCTGGAAGGGCTCGGGCGCAATCGGGGCCATTCCCAGCACCTTGCCCGTCGAAGGGAGGGACTGGAAGGTCAAGCCCTTCAAGGCCTCCGTTTCCTTGGCCATGGCGTTGAAGATGGAGGGTGTGTCCTCAAAATCAAAGCCTTCGACCTGAAGCGCTCCGGCCAGGCGGCAAAGCCACAGGGAGCTTTCCATCACGTCGGGATTTTCCGGCTCCACGGCTTGCCGGAAGCGCTGGAGGCGTCCGGTGGCGTTGACGAAGGTCCCTGATTTTTCAGTGAAGGCCCGGACCGGGAAAACCATTCCGGCTTGTTCCACGGTCTTCGTCTTATGCACCGAGAGGACCACCAGGACCTTGACCCTGCCGTAAGCCTTTTTCGCCCTTTCCTCATCCTGCCCGAAGGGGTCCTGGTTCATCACGATCACGGCCTTGAAGGCGCCTTTTTCCATCCGGTCCCAAAAGCCCTGGTCGTCCGGAGGGATGCCGAGGAGCTTGAGCCCCTGCTCATTGGGGTATTTCTCCGCCAGCTTCAGGAGGTTGTCCGCCCCGCCTTTGGCGGCCCAAATCGGCGCCACCAGGTTTTTCACGTCGAACTTCTTCTCAAAAAGCTTTTTCAGGATGAAGTTGTCCTCCAAGGCCGCCCAAGGCGAGGCGAGGCCCGCCACTTCCTCCCGCCCCATGCCGGAAAGGATTTCCGACAGTTGGTGGAGGGCTTCCTGGAGGCCCTTTTCCGAATGGCCCAGCCGGACCCCGGTCACGCGGTTTTCCTGGAAATGGTCGAAGGAAAAGCGCCCTTCGTCGCAGATCCACGTCTTGTTCAATTCCGCGTTCTCCCGGGGCATGAACCGGTAAATGCGGCCCCGGTTGTGCTCCACCGTGATGTTGCAGCCGCGGCTGCAGCCCGGGCAGATGGACTCGGCTTTCTTGAGGAACCAAACCCTTTGCTTGAAACGGACTTCCTTCAAAGTGAGGGCGCCCACGGGGCAAATGTCGGTGACGTTGCCCGAATAGGGGTTGTCCAGCCGCGCGTCGGGGAAAATGGTGATCTTGGACTCATACCCGCGGCCCACGATGCCCAGTTCGGACGACTTGGGGATTTCGTCCACGAAACGGATGCAGCGGGTGCAAAGCACGCAGCGTTCCTGGTCCAGGATGATGTGCTCGCCGATGTCCTCGGCCTTGCCGCCCTTGAAGTAGTGGGGCACGCCCCGGCGGAAATCGTAAAGGCCGTATTCCATATACTGGTTCTGCAGCTTGCACTCCCCGGCCTTGTCGCAAACCGGGCAGTCCAAGGGGTGGTCCAGGAGCAACATTTCGAGCGCGCTTTTTTGCGCGGTCTTGGCTTTGGGGGTGTCGGTGTGGATCACCATGCCCTCGGCCACCTTGGTGTTGCAGCCGATGGTGAGCAGGGGCCCCTTGGGCCCCTCGATTTCCACCATGCAGGTGCGGCAGTTGCCGGCCACGGGCAGGTAGCTATGGTAGCAGAAGTGCTCCAGGTGCAGGCCATTGGAAAGGACGGCCTCCAGCACGTTGGTGCCGTCCGGTACTTCCAGCTCTTTTCCGTCGATTTTTATCTTGGCCATTCCGAACCCTTAAAAACCAAAATCCAACACAAAGCCACAAAGCCTCGAAGAACGATCTTAATTTCCTGCTTTCCAAAGCCTTCCTTCGTGTCGTGGAGCCTTCCGGTTGGCTTTGGGCGTCATGAAATGGCCTCCGGCACGGCTGAAATCGACGGCTTGCAGTATTTCTCGAAGTCCGCCCGGAACTTCTGGATAAAGCTCCGCACCGGCATGGCGAGGGCCGCCGCAAGCACGCAGATGGTCTTGCCTTCCATGTTGTCGGCGATCTCCAGCATCATTCCCAGTTCCTGGGTGGTGGCTTCCCCCTCCAGGATCTTCCGCATCAGCCGGTCTTCCCAGGCCGTGCCTTCCCGGCAGGGAGTGCATTGGCCGCAGGACTCGTGGGAATAAAAGCGGGTGAGGTTCTTCAGCACCTTCGCCATGTCGGTGTGCTCGTTCATCACGATGGCGCAACCGGTTCCGAACATGGTCTTGTGGTCCCTCATGCTCTCATAACTCAGGGCCAGGTCCGCGCATTCCTCGGCGGTCAGCACCGGGCAGGAGGAGCCGCCCGGAATCACGGCCTTGAGCCTGCCGCCCTTGACGCCCTTGCCGTACTTCTCGATGAATTCCAGCACGGGCAGCCCGAAGGGCATCTCCCAATAACCCGTCTGGTTCACGTGGCCCGAGAGGCCGAACAAGTGGGTGCCGGTGGATTCCTTGGTGCCGATGGCGGCGTAAGCCGCGGCGCCGTTGGCGATGATCCAGGGCACGGAAGCCAGGGTCTTCACGTTGTTCACGATGGTGGGGCACCCGAAAAGGCCCACCACCGCCGGGAAGGGCGGCTTGATGCGCGGTTTCCCGGGCTTGCCTTCGAGTGATTCCAGGAGCCCCGTTTCCTCGCCGCATATATAGGCCCCGGCGCCGCGGTGCACGGTGACTTCCAGGTCGAAACCCGACCCCTGGATGTCCTTCCCCAAATAACCGGCTTTCCGGGCCTCGTCAATGGCGGCGTTCAGCCGCTGGATCTGGCCGTAAAACTCGCCCCGCACGTAGATATAAGCCGCGTGGCTGTTGATGGCGTAACAAGCGCAGAGGATCCCCTCCAATAAAAGATGGGGATCGTTCATCAGCATGTAATTGTCGGTGAAGGTGCCGGGCTCGCCCTCGTCCGCGTTGACCGCCAAGTAGATGGGCTTGCCCGTGGTTTGGGGCACAAAGGACCATTTCATGCCGCAGGAGAACCCGGCCCCTCCCCTTCCCTTCAGGCCCGAGGCCTTCACTTCCTCAATGACTTCGGCGGGTTTCTTGGCAAAAAGGTTTTTCAAGGACGAATAGCCGCCCGTCTCAAGGAACACCTTGAGGGTATGGCCGTCCTTGACGCCGAATCGCTTGGTCAGTTGTGGTTCCACGTTTTGCATTTAAAACCCCGAGCCTTTTTCGCCACCCGGGCACCAAGGCACCGGGGGGGACAAGGTTATTAAAAACATGGAAATTCCGTCCTGCGCCGTTGTTGGCGGCTTGGGGTCTTGGTGGTGGATCATTTCTTTTTCAGTCCTTCGATCAGTTTACCGACGCCTTCGGGCGTCAGGTTTTCATGGTATTGCTCGTTCACGCGCATGCAGGGACCCTTGTGGCAAGCCGCCAGGCACTCCACGGCCTGGTAGCTGAATTGCCCGTCCGGCGTCACTTGTCCCGGTTTCAAACCCAGCTTTTGCTCGATGGCCTTCTGGATACCCTCCGAGCCGTTCAGGAGGCAGGAGATGGTCCGGCACACCTGCAAGTGGTACTTGCCCGGCTTTTCCTTGTGGTACAGGGTGTAAAAGCCGGCCGTTTCCAGCACCTGGACCGGCGAGCACCCCACCAGGTCCGCCACGGCCTTCACGGCTTCCATGGAAATGAAGCCGAACTCCCGCTGGGCCAGCCAAAGCGCCGGCAACAACGCCGCGCGCCGGACCGGGTAGCGGGAGGCTATGGTTTCAAATTCGTCTTTCACTTCCTGCCGGAATTGAACTG
This sequence comes from bacterium, assembly GCA_025980505.1. Taxonomy (GTDB): domain Bacteria; phylum Oederibacteriota; class Muellerivitia; order Muellerivitales; family Muellerivitaceae; genus JAICXI01. The sequence continues at coordinate 3,834 of JAICXI010000052.1, forward strand.
GCATCTCTTCCCCAATTATGGATTTTGAATTCTCAATTTTGAATCGTGGAAAATTTCCTTTCGCGCACCGAAAGGAAATTCACGGCGATTCAAAATTTAAAATTCAACATTTAAAATTCCGGCGTCTTTCGGTCATCGGTCCAGCTCACCGGCGATGATGTTGATCGACCCCAGGTTCGCGACGGCGTCCGCGATCATGGCTCCCTCGATCATCTCGTGGAAGGCCGCGAAGTTCATGAAACAAGGCGGCCGGCACTTCACGCGGTAGGGGTTCTTGCCGCCGTCGGCGATGACGTAGAAACCCAGCTCCCCGTTGGCGGCTTCGGTGGAATCGTAAATCTCGCCCGGCTCGGGGCAGATGCCGTGCATGATGATCTTGAAGTGGTTCATGAGCCCTTCGATATTGCCGTAGGTTTGCTGTTTGGGGGGAAGGGCCACGCGCTTGTCGCCGGTGATGACCGGCCCCTTGGGCAGCTTCTTCAGGGCCTGGTCGATGATCTTGATCGATTCTTCGACCTCGTAAAAACGCAGGAGGACCCGGTCGTACACGTCGCCGCGGGTGCCCACCGGCACCTCGAACTTGAAATCCTCGTAGTGGTAGTAGGGCTCGGCCTTCCGAAGGTCGTATTCCACCCCGCAGGCCCTCAAGGTGGGGCCGGTCCAGCCGTAAGCCAGGGCCCTTTCCTTGGAAACCACGCAAACGCCCTTGGCGCGGTCCAGGAAAATTCGGTTCTTGGCGATGAGCTTCATCACGTCTTCCACGCTCCGCTGCACTTCCCGCAAAACCGCCCGCACCTCGTCGCCGAAGGCCGGATAGACGTCGCGGGAAAGCCCCCCCAAGCGGGTGTAGCTGGAAGTGAGCCGGGCCCCGCAAAGTTTCTCCAGGATGTCGTAAACCTTCTCCCGGACGTTGAAGGTGTACCAGAAATTGGTGAGCGCCCCCATGTCCACCAGGTTGGCCCCGGCGCAAACCAGGTGGTCGATGATGCGGTTGAGTTCGGAGGTGATGACGCGGATGTAAATGGCGCGTTCGGGAACCTTCACCCCCAACATGCGCTCCACGGCCTTGCAAAAGCCCACGTTGTTCATGATGGCGGACACGTAATTGAGGCGGTCGGTGTAGGGGATGACTTGTTGGAAGGTGTGGACCTCGCAGTCCTTCTCGAAACCCCGGTGCAGGTAGCCCATTTCGGTGACGGCCGCCACGATGGTTTCACCGTCCAAGGCGCAAAGGGCCCTCAAGGTCCCGTGGGTGGCCGGATGGCTGGGACCCATGTTCACGAACACCAAGTCCCGCTTGTCCTTGGGACGGGTCGAATCCAGGCCGGCCGCGGAATTTTCCGCCCCCACCGGCAATAAGGTTTTGACATCAATTGAATGGAACATGGAGCCTCGTTTTAAAGGCCGGCTTTGGGCGGCCGGCAACCGCCTTATTCGTATCCCTTTTCCTTCAACCTGACTTCCATTTCGTCCATGAGGGACTCATTGGCCGAAAGCCATTGGCGCCGCGTGATGGGGTAATCCTTGCGCAAGGGGTGCCCCACAAATTCGTGATGGTTCAAAAGCCGCTTCAAGTTCGGGTGGCGGGTGAAACGGATGCCCATTTGGTCGAAAGCCTCCCTTTCCAGCCAATTGGCGTTGGCGAAAAGGTGGGAGAGGGTGGGGACCACCGGTTCCTCCTCCGGGACCGCCACTTTCAACTGCAGCCGATGGCCCAGGGCCAGGGATTTGAGGAGATAGGCCAATCCAAAGCGATCGCCGGTCCAACCCGGATAAGCGGAATAATCAATGGAGACCAGGTCGACCAACATATTAAAGGAGAGTTCCGAATCGGCCCGCAGAGTCTCCACCAACCGGTCGATGGAGTTCCGGTCCACTTGGATTTCCAGCGTTCCATAACGATCCGTCGATCCCAGGACCGCGTCCGGATGCCTGGCCTTGAGCTTTTCAACGAGGATTGCCGTTTCCATAAAACCTCACACCTTTTTCACCACGGAGGTAACGGAGTTACACAGAGTTAAAAAATATTGAAATTTCTTAAAAGACTGAATCGTTACTCCGTTCACTCCGTGTGACTCGGTGGTGAATATTTCGTTTCCAAGCCGATCTTAATAATCGAAGGACGGTTCCTTCGCCTTGAACTGCGCCGGGGGCACGGCCTTGGGGTTGTCGATCTTATCCTGCAGTTTCAAGACCGCTTGCAGGATGGCCTCCGGCCGGGGCGGGCAGCCCGAAATATAGACGTCCACCGGGATGATTTGGTCTATCCCCTGCACGGTGCAGTAGGTGTTGTAAAAACCGCCCGCCGAGGCGCACACGCCCATGGAGATGACCCACTTGGGTTCGCACATTTGTTCGTAAATCTGTTTCAGGATGGGGGCTTGTTTGAAGGTGACCGTGCCGGCCACCAAAAGGAGGTCCGCTTGCCGGGGCGAGAAGCGCACCAACTCGGCCCCGAAACGGGCAAGGTCGAACACCGAGGAAACCACGCCCATGAACTCGATGGCGCAACAAGCCGTACCGAAGGGCATGGGCCAGAGCGAATTTTTTTGCCCCCAGGCGATGACCGCGTCCCGGCGGGTCGTGAGGACCGGAAAAGTCTCTACTCCCATTCCAGCGCCCCCCTTCCCAAAAGATAAAACCAGCCGAAGGCCAGGACTCCCAGGAAGCCCAACATGGAAAGGAAACCCTCCCAGGCCATCTTGTGGAACAGGACCGCCCAGGGGAAGAGAAAGACGATTTCCACGTCGAAGACCAGGAAGCACATGGCGACCAGGTAAAACTTCACGTTGAAGTGGTGGCGGGCGTCCCCCGAGGTGGCCTGGGGCTGGATGCCGCACTCATAGGAAGCCAGTTTGGAGTCGTTGGGCCGCTGGGGCCCGAAAAGGGCGGAAAGCACCAGCATGGCCGCCGGCACCGACACCGCCAAGAGGAGCGCCAAGGCCAAGGGCAAAAAATTTTGGATCGCGTCGAAATTCATTCCGGCCTTCCGGCAGTTTTATTCGGTTCGGGGAATCGATATGACGCCGAACGCTTGGGACTCCCCGGCTCCAAAGCGGGCGCAAGCCTTGACCCTTTGAAGTTGAAACACCGGCCCCTCTTGGAGTTTGGAAGGCTTGGAAGGACGGAAGGGCTGAATGGCTGGATTATAGGGAGTTGGGAAGGCCAGGGTCAATGTGAAATATTTCACAAACTCGGCGGAGAGACCCGCTTCCCCGGCGGACTGAACCGCTTCCATCGCATTTTTGTCAAATTCGGATGTGAAAGTTTTCACAAGCTTTTCAGCAAATTAAGGGGCGATCCCACAAAAAAGGCCCGGGGTTTTCCCCGGGCCTTGGATCAAACCTGCACTTTAACAAAGCCTTTATTACATGAAGGCGTAGCCCACCAAAAGGGTGATGGTGCCGTTTTGGATGTGGGTATTCTGCGCCACGTCATTGAATCCCAATTCATAACGGCCGCTCACCAGGAACTTGTCGATGTCGATTTCCACGCCGCCGATCACACCGATGTCCGAGCCGTTGGAGTCCGTAATGGCCGACGTGCTGCCGCTGTTCGCCACTTGGGCCACCATGTTGAAGCTGAAACTGGGCCCCAACAGGATGCTGGGATTGATGCCCGGCGTGCCCAAGGAAAACTTCAACAACACGGGGATTTCCACGTAATCCAGCTGATAGGTATTGTTGGAGGTGTCTTTCCCGCCTTTTTGCTCATAAAGAATCTCAGGCCGGATGGCGAAGGAATTGCCGAAATTCAGGCTCACAAAACCGCCGCCCACAAACCCCAGCCGGGAACCCGTAACGTCGTTCACGGTGACGTCGCTCCCGACAAAATTCGAGAAGTTGGCGCCGGCTTCCAGACCCAAGTTGAAGGTCTGGGCCGAAACCTGGCCGGCCGCCAAGGCCAGCAATGCCAAACCCAAAAATAACCCTTTAAGTCTCATACTCCCCTCCCACGCAGGATGAACGGCTTGTCTTTTAGACGACCCACTTCACGGCACGGTTACAAATTCTACCACCACCCGCATCCCCAACCGCTTATTTTATTTGGTTTTGGAAAGCCAGTCGGTGTGGATAAAACCCCGTTCCGGATGGTCCACCCGCTCGTAGGTATGGGCCCCGAAAAAGTCCCGCTGGGCCTGGGTCAGGTTTTGCGGAAGGTCCGCCGTGCGGTAAGCGTCGAAATAAGCCAGGCTGGCCGACATGGCCGGAACCGGGATTCCATTGAGGACCGCCACCGAGACCACCTGGCGCCAGTTGGCTTGCGTGGATTCGATCTGCTTCTTGAAGGACTCGTCCAGCAACAGGGATTGCAGGTTGGGATTCCGGTCGTAAGCCTTCATGATCTCGTCCAGCAGCTTGGCGCGGATGATGCATCCGCCCTTCCAAATGCGGGCCATCTCCTTCAAGTTGACTCCCCATTTGTATTCGTCCGAGGCGGCCTTGATGAGGCGCATGCCCTGGGTATAGGAGCAAACCTTGGAGTCATAAAGGGCGTCCCGCACCGCGTCGATAAGGTGCTTCTTGTCGCCCTTGTAGGAAACCGCCGGCCCCTGGATTTGTTTGCTGACCGCCAGCCGCTCGTCCTTGATGCTGGACATGCCGCGGCCGTCGAGGGCCCCCACGATGGTGGGGATCTGGATCCCCAAGTCCAGGGCAATCTGGGCCGTCCACTTTCCCGTGCCCTTCTGCCCCGCCTTGTCCAGGATCACGTCCACCAGCGGCTTGCCCGTTTCGTCGTCCTTCACGGTGAAAACCTTGGCGGTCAGTTCGATGAGGAAGGAATCCAGGATGCCCCTGTTCCATTCGGTGAAGATCCCGGCGAACTCGGGGGCCTTCAAGCCCAGCGTTTTCCGCAGGATGTCGTAGGCTTCGGCGATCAACTGCATGTCGCCGTATTCGATGCCGTTGTGCACCATCTTCACGAAATGGCCGGCCCCGTCCGGGCCGCAGTGGGTCACGCAAGGGCCCGAGTTGGTCTTGGCCGCGATGGCCTCGAAAACGGGCCGCACGAACTCATAAGCCTTGGGACTGCCGCCCGGCATGATGGAAG
>JAICXI010000267.1 GCA_025980505.1 bacterium
AAGGTGGTCCAGCTTCCCGAAGCATACCGGTAGATGTAGTTGATCCCGACGTCGCAGGCGTAAACCGTGGTGCCCGCGGCGTTCACGCCGGCGTTGCTTCCCTCCGGGCCCGGGTAGGTGGATGTCAGGATGCTCCAGGTGCCGGAGCTGTAGGTTTGGACCTGGGCGTTGGAACCGTCGAACACGTAAACATTCCCGGCGGCATCCACCGACAGGCCCGAGGGTGTGCCGAAATACCCGGCCGTCGTGGATCCCGAGCCAAGGGAAATGACGCTCCAGGAACTCCCGTTGTATTCCTGTATCCGGTAATTATTCCGGTCCGCCACGAAGATGTCGCCCGAGCCGTCCACGCCGATGCCGCTGGGCCCGTAGAACTGCCCGGCACCGCTTCCGCTGGCGGTCCCGCCGTAGGTGGTCCAGGAGGAAGTGGAGCTGTCGTAGACCTGCACGCGGTTGTTGCTGCCGTCGGTGACATAAACAAGGGTGACCGATCCGTTGTTGGAGACCGCCACCTGCTGGGGCGCCTCGAATTGCCCGGGCGCCGTGCCGTAGGTGCCGCCCAGGCTGTAGGAATAGGTGAAATAAGCCGTAGGCGTGGAGGTGGCCGTGACCGTGGCGGTATCCGTGGGGGTCGAAGAAGCCGTGCCCGTGGGAGTGGAACTGGGCGTGGAGGTGGTGGTCCCCGTGGCGGTGGAGGTGCCGGTCGGAATGGCCGTGGGCGGGTTGGGCGCGGTGGGGCTATTTGGGGAAGGACAACCGGAAAGGGCCAAAGCCATCAGCAGCAAGGCCGCTCCGGGCAGGCTGGATGAAAAAACGACTTTAACTGGACGCAGTTTGGACATCGGCAAGTTCTCCCCCTGGGCTGGGCCACAATTTAAAAGAAGCGCTTGTTTTTAACAAGCGGGTAAATCGCCTATTTTTGGATTTTGGACGGGCTTGAAATAAGCAACAAGTGTCAGGAATTCAATAATCGCGCCACCCTGAACAGGTTTTTCGTGGATGTGGGTCTTTCCCGGCGCGAGAAGAGCCGGCCCTTGGTTCCACCATGACCCCTATCATGGGAATAAAGCCCTCGGTCGGTTATCTTGACCGGAAAAGGAGGCCTCCATGAAAAACCGTCCGGTGCTTTCCTATATCCTCGCCGCGAATTCGGGCTTCGTCTTCTACACCCTGGGTTACGCCGTGGGGGTGCCGGCTCTTTCTCATCTTCCCTTTCCGCCCCCCACAATTCTGGAGCATCCGGTCGCCCATCCCCTGACCGATATGCTGGCGGCTTACGTGGTGGCCTTGGGAGTCTCCGCGATCGCTGGAATTTTCCGGGGCCCCTTCCTGACCCGCCGGCTCCTGCTGTTCTTTTTCATTTATATCCTGGGCCATCTCATTTCGGCATGGGAGGCGGCCTACTTCACCAAGTTCGGGGGGACATCCTTCTTCCTCGCCCTGGGCGTTTTCCCCAGCCTTTTTGGCGCGATCGGGATTACCCTTTTCCTCGGACCCTCGGGCCCGGTGGAACCCTTCCTGCCTTGTGCCCGGGACTATTTTAAAAACCGCCCCCCCCTGGACTGGCTATGGCGTTTGGGACTGGTCTGGCTTTCCTTCCCGGCCATTTACCTGCTTTTCGGCTTCTGTGTGGCCCCCATCGTCCTTCCTTATTATCACAACCTGGAGTTCCTGGTGGTCCCTCCCCTGGGGACCCTGGTGGAGCTCCAGTTGTGCCGGAGCCTCCTGATCCTTGCGGCATTGTTGCCCCTGTTCGTTTATTGGAAAGGGCCGAAGGGCCGTTTGATCCTATTGCTAGGCTCGGCCTTTTACGCCCTCACGGGATTGAGCGGTCTCCTCGCGGGGTCTTTCCTTCCCACCGTCATCCGTTGGGCCCACGGTGTGGAAACCCTGGCGGACGCCTTGGCCTACTCGACGGTGGCGGTGCTTTTGCTGTCCTCCCGGAAGCCTTCCTAAACCCCAAAACGGGCAAAGAAAAGGGCCCCTCGAAGGAGGGGCCCTTTTTGGTTCGGAACCATGCCCTTGGCAAAGCTGTTTTGTTTCCACCTTCTCCCTTGAGGGGAGAAGGCAGGGAGGAGGGTGGTTTGGACTGCTTCAATCACCCCGCACCCTATCCCCAAAAGCTCTCCTGGGGAATAACCCCTATGGACCCACCCAAACCACGACGCAAGGGCCGGGGGTTTTCGATCGATGCTTTGCCAAGCGCATCGTTCCGTTTTATTCCGGGTCGAGGAACGGTTTACCCGCCCTCAGGGACAGGACCAGACGGCCCGGGTGGTCAGCCTCCAATAATCCCTTTGGTAATAGACGGTGAAGCTGGTCGGCATTTCGCCGTAGCCGACCAGGGTCGGGCTGGGCCCTCCCGTGGGGTCGTTGTTGCCGGAGCCCCCGCCGTCGGAGGCCACGGAAAGGTCGGCCGGGGTTACCAGTTCGTTGGCATCGGAGCTTTCGGCCAGCCAGAAGAAGCCCTGGGAAAGGGTCACCGGCGTGGCAAGGGTGAGGGTGGCCGGGTTTCCGGCCGACTCCGGGAAGCTGGCCTTTTCCAGCAGGCTGGAGGGCGACGTCCCGGAACCGTTGTCGCTGTAAATCCCGGCCCAGTTGGTAAATCCGTTCCCGCTGTTCAAGGCGCGGACAATGAGGGCGGTGATCTTGACGCTCCCGCCCGTGCTGGAGGCCACTTCGTAGCGCGTGGCCAGGGTCGTCTGGTTCCCCTCGCCGATGGATCCGCCCTGCGTTGAATCGCCGAAGACGCCGGAGGCCGGGCAGGCCACATGGGTGGGAGTGGAAGTGGCGGTAAAGGTCGCGGTGGGCGTGAAGGTTTTCGTGGGGGTGCCGGTGATGGTGGGCGTGAAAGTAACAGTGGGTGTGGCGGTTGGGGTGGCGGTGAAAGTCGGCGTCGAGGTGGCCGTGAGGGTGGCCGTGTTGCTCGGCGTGGAGGTGGGAAGGGGAGTGATGGTGGCCGTGGGGTTCGAATAAGCCAGGATGGGGTTCGGCTTGTTGCCCGAGCAGGATTGGATCAACAAAGCCGCCGCCAGGGCGGCCAGGGACGTCAGGAACTTTTTTTTCACGGGTTTCTCCCCTTTTCGGAATTGGGCGGATGGTAACTGTCGCGGGAGGGGAAAAGCAAGGCGACGGGTCGAATTCAACCCGGAACTTTCACAGGGAAATGGATTTCCTTCTTCCAAAGCAAAAAACGGGCCCTATTAAAAACCCGGTTTCGTTCCACCCGCCAAACCTTTCTTCGTCCCGCATCCATGATCCTTTCCAAAAAGGATTCAAAAAAGAAGAAGGGCCCATGGACCTTGTCGGTTTTGATGGTTTGCCGCCTCCTGCGTCCCGGAAAGCCGGACGGGAAATTCTTCCGGAAACGGTTCCTGAACCCGCGGGGCTATCCCCTGGATCGCGGGCCCGGTCTTCCGGCGGGATCGGGCGGACAAGGTCCTCTGCCCGGATCAGACAAGCCCTCGACCTCCGGGAAGCAAGCGGGGTCCGGCCAATGGAATCTTGTTTATTTACTAATTGTATTTTGGTATAAATCCCCATCCATTTCCCACTTGCCAAGGAGACGACATGAAAAAGCCATCGCTTTTATTTATCGCCGCGGGCCTGGTCCTCGGCGGCCTGGTCCTGACGGGTTGCCCTTCGAACAACAACCCCACTGCTCCCAACCCGCCCACCGCCACACCCACTTCCACCCGTACCGCCACGCCAGTCAATACCCCCACCGTGACCGTCACTTCCACACCCACCGCCAGCGCCACGTCCACGGCCACCGACACCCAGACCAGCACGCCCACGGATACCGCCACCGTCGCTCC
>JAICXI010000214.1 GCA_025980505.1 bacterium
GAAGGGGGCCTGCGGGAAAGCATGGAACGCCTGGAAGAACGGCTGGCCAAAAGCATCATCGGGAACCCCTTCGTCATTTCCCGCGTCTTCAACGCCCCCCGGGACCTGGTCTTCAAGGTCTGGACCGAGCCGGAACACTTTGAGCACTGGTTCGGGCCGAAAGGCTGCAAGGTCCGCGTGGCCGGGTTCGAGTTCAAGCCCGGCGGAGCCGTTCACACCTGCATGACGACCCCGGACGGCCATTCGATGTGGGGGAGGTTGATTTACCGCGAGATCGCCGAGCCGGAGAGGATCGTTTATGTCACGACCTTCTCCGATGAGAAGGGGGGATTGACCCGCCATCCCTTGAGCGCCACCTGGCCGCTGGAAATGCTGACGACCGTCACGATGGAAGACCAGGGAGGCAAGACCAAGCTCACCGTCGAATGGGTGCCGTTGGGTTCCACCGACGAGGAATTGAGCACCTTCCTCGGGGCCATGGACGGCATGTCGGGCGGCTGGACGGGCACCTTCGAGCAGTTGGACGCCTACCTGGCGGAGTTGCCGAAGGGAGGGGACCATGGCCATTGAACTGGGGGATTTCAGGGAAAAGGCCCATTCCAAGGACCTGCGCTTCACGCGGGTCTTGAAGGCGCCGAGGAAAAAGGTTTTCGAGGTTTTTACCCGGGCCGAGCACCTGATCCATTGGTGGGCGCCGAAGCCCTTCGCCATGCCCTCCTGCAAGGTCGACCTGAGGGCGGGCTTTGGACCTACAAGTTCCGTTCGCCCGAGGGGATCGAACACGATTGCCGGGCCGTCTACCGCGAGGTCGACCCGCCCCGCAAGCTCGTGCTGGAAGGCTCGGTGCCGGACCCGCAGGGCAAGCCTTTTTTCGTGATCCGGCAGACCCTGCTGTTGGAGGACAAGGGGGAGGAGACGGGGATGGTCCTGGAAGTCAATGTGCTGCAGGCCAATCCGGGTTCCGAGCCGTACCTGGAAGGGGCGAAACAGGGTTTCGGCTTGACCCTGTCCAACCTGGAGGAATATCTTCAATCCCAAAAAGGAGTGAACGGATGAACAAGGATCGGGCCGTGCGGGCCGCTTATTTTCTGCTGCGGGTGGTGTCGGGGCTGCTGCTCCTGCAAGCCGGTGGATTGAAGCTCTTCGGCTGGTTCGGGGGGATGCCCAAGGGGATGGAATTCCACCTTTTCTCCGAGATCGGCCTGGCCGGGGTGCTGGAATTCTTCGGCGGGTCGATGGTCCTGCTGGGCCTTTTCACGCGCCCGGTGGCCTTCCTCCTCTCGGGGGAAATGGCGGTGGCTTATTGGCAGGCCCACGCGCCCATGGGGACCTGGCCCATCCAGAACCACGGCGAGCCCGCGGTGCTTCTTTGCTTCATCTTCCTCTACCTGGCCGCCCAGGGCGGGATGGATTGGAGCCTGGACGCGCTGTTGGCCCGGAGGGGACGGTAAGTCCGGCGGCCTTCCGTTTGGAAGAGGGTTGATCGTTGTCATTGCGAGCCTGGAATTTCGAGGCGGACCCCTCGATTCGCTTCGATCCCTCAGGGCCAAGGCAACCCTAGCCTGCGGTGGGCGACCGCAGGGAGCCGGACCGTTCAGGGGCGGTTTTAGCCGTGACTGCCGATTTTTCCAAAAAAATTATTAAGAGCCCCTAACAAAACCCAAGAATTCACCACAGAGGCACAGAGACGCGGCCAAAAAACGGTAAATTCAAAGCTTCTTGTTTAACGGCGCCTCCCTGTCCCGTGGTTAAGGGAGGTTTTGTTGGAAGCCCTGAAACCCGGGTTGCTTGAGCCTTCGCCAAAGGCTACGGCCCCCAAGGCGTCAATGCATTCCCCGGCCCGGCGTGGCTTTAGCGAAGCCGGATCGCAAAGATGGAATAATCAAGGAACTTAAAGAACTGGTTCCATTTCGCGAAGGGGTGCGGCGCAAACCGAGCCGCCCATCCCCGTCCGGCAAACGAAAAATCAAAGGGGAGGGCCGCATGCAAAAGATCACGCCGTTTTTGTGGTTCGACGGCCAAGCGGAGGAGGCCGCCAAGTTTTATGCCTCCATTTTCAAAAAATCGAGGATCAAAAGCGTCACCCGTTACGGGAAGGAAGGCCCCGGGCCCGGGGGATCGGTCATGGTCGTGGACTTCCAGATCAACGGACAGGACTTCACGGCGTTGAACGGCAACGCCCAATTCAAGTTCAACGAGTCGGTCTCCTTCGTGGTGCACTGCGACACGCAAAAGGAGGTGGATTACTACTGGGACAGGCTCTCCAAGGGCGGGAAGGAAATCGCCTGCGGCTGGCTCAAGGACAAGTACGGCCTGGCCTGGCAGGTGACGCCCAAGGCCTTGTTGCGCATGATCAAGGACAAGGACCCCGTGAAAAAGCAAAGGGTCATGAAGGCCATGATGGGCATGGTCAAGCTGGACATCCGGAAGTTGAAGCAAGCCTATGCCCGGGGATAAGACGGCCTTGGCGAAAGACCCCGGGCCCGCCCGCGCCGAAACGCGGGAAGGCCTGCCGGACCGGACCACCGGGCCGGATAAAGCCGTGCCCCGGGGGTTCGTGAAAAACCTTTGGCGGACCTTCGCCGAGGCGGTCAAGGGGGAATCCCGGGATTACACGCAAGGCCCCGTGGGCAAGGCGGTGGTGCTCCTGGGAATCCCCATGGTGCTGGAAATGATGATGGAAAGCGTCTTCGCGGTCACGGATATTTTTTTCGTGGGCGGCCTGGGGCCCTCCGCGGTGGCCACGATCGGGCTGACCGAATCCCTCCTGACCCTGGTTTATACGGTGGCTTTCGGGCTTTCCATCGGCGCCACGGCCTTGATCGCGCGCCGCGTGGGTGAACACGACGGCGACGGCGCGTCCAATGCGGCCGTGCAGGCCCTGGCCTTGGGGGCCCTGGTTTCGCTTTTGATCGGCGCGGCCGGGGCCGGGCTGGCGCCGGCCCTTTTGCGGGACATGGGCGCGTCGCCGGAGGTCGTGGGCCTGGGCTCCCCCTACATGCGGGTCATGTTCGGCGGCAACGCCGTGATCCTGCTGCTTTTCCTGGGAAACGCCATTTTCCGGGGGGCCGGGGACGGCACCATCGCCATGAGGGCCCTCTGCATCGCCAACGGCTTGAACCTACTCCTGGTCCCTTGCTTCGTGCACGGATTCCTGTTCGTCCCGGCTTTGGGCGTGACCGGGGCCGCCTGCGCCACCACCCTGTCCCGCGGGGCCGGGGCCCTTTACACCCTTTCCCATTTGTTCCGGGGCATCGGCCGGGTGAAGGTGGAGAGGCGCCATTGGACGCTGATCCCCGGGGTGATGTGGAAAATGCTGAGGCTCTCCTCGTCGGGCATGCTCCAGGTCTTCATCGGGACGGCCAGCTGGATGGGCATGTTCCGGATCGTCTCGGTTTTCGGGAGCGAAGCCGTGGCGGGCTATACGATCGGGATGCGGGTCATCCTCTTCGCCCTCCTCCCGGCTTTCGGCCTGGCCAACGCGGCCGCCACCATGGTGGGGCAGTCGCTGGGGGCCCGGGATCCCGGGCGGGCGGCCAAGGCGGTCTGGCTGGCGGCCTTTTACAACATGGGTTTCCTGGGGCTGATGGGGCTCCTCTATGTGGCCTTCGCCCCGGCCATCACCGGCTGGTTTTCCGCCGAACCCGTGGTCCATGCCTACGCCGCGGCCTGCTTGAGGACCGTGGCTTGCGGGTTCCTCTTTTACGCCTTCGGCATGGTGCTCAGCCAATCCTTCAACGGCGCGGGCGACACCTGGACCCCCACTTGGCTCAATTTTTTCGTGTTTTGGGTCTTTGAAATCCCTGCGGCTTATGTTTTATCCTCGGTCTTGGGGATGGGGCCGCAAGGCGTGTTTGGGGCCGTGACCGCCGCCTTTTCCGCCTTGGCGGTGGTCAGCGCGGTTTTGTTCAAGCAAGGCGGTTGGAAAACGAAGAAAGTTTAACAGGATGTTGGAAAAGCCCGTTTTCCGGATTTTTTCATGGTTAGGAACGGGAATTCCGGGGGGCGTCGCCCCTCCCATCAAAAGGAGAAACCGATGCTCAAGAAAATTGGAATCGTCGTGGTTGTGGCCGTCGTCGTGATCCTTCTTTGGGCCACCACCCAACCAGGCACCTTCCTTGTCCAGCGCACCGCCGTGATCAACGCCAAGGCGGAAAAAGTCTTCGCCCAAATCAATGATTTCCACAAGTGGGGCGCCTGGTCACCCTGGGAAAAGATGGACCCGGCCATGAAGCGCAACTTCAGCGGGCCGGTGAGCGGCGTGGGCTCGGTTTACGGGTGGGAAGGCAACGGCCAGGTGGGGTCCGGGCGCATGGAAATCACCGAATCGGTGCCGGGCTCCAAGATCGGCGTCAACCTGGACTTCCTCAAACCCTTCGAGGCGCACAAC
>JAICXI010000072.1 GCA_025980505.1 bacterium
CTGGAAACGGGTCCGCCGCTGTTGCAAATCGACACCAGGAAAGACACCGACTCAACGTTGCCGTTGGTGACGGGCGCCCCCAATTCGGTTTTGGTCACGGTGAAGTTGGGAGGACCGATGGTGGGTTGGGGCGTGGGCAAGGTCACGCATTGGCGCCAAAAAAGAGCCCCCGATCCGCCACCGTAATCACCCGAGCAATCGTTGGAAATGAACGGAAGCCGTACGCCGGTGACAGGGTTGAAAATGGGCTGGTTCCAGGTCGAGGCCGTTACGCCGCTGGAACAATAAGTGGTGCTGAAGCCCCCGCCCGTGTAGGCGGGGTTGTACCAGGGCCGGCCGTTGGAATCATTGGGGGGAGGAGTGGTGGGGTTGCCGTTCGAGTCGTAGTAAACCGAGATGCCGGCGGATTGGCTGCTGATGACCTCCGCCCCTCCCGTGCAATTAACCTGAAGGTACCAGGAACTATCGGTGTCCTGGGGCGCCGTATTTTGGGTGTAAACCGCCAAGCATACGCTGGTTCCGGTAAAATCGGCTTGGGGAACGGGAAAGCAAAACTGGCAGCCGGTGGAGTTCCAGTTGCAGTAACCCTGGGTGCTGATCAAGTTGCCGTTGACGTAAAGGGTCGAATTGTCGTCGCCGGAGGAGCAAATTTGGGCCGACACGAAGCTGCCGGAAGAGCAGGGCGATTGGGCGCCAAGCGGCGAGACGGCCAAGAACGGCAAGAGAGCAAGGGCCAGCCGGCAAAAACCAAAATTGATTTTAGAAGAGATTAAAGTTTTCCTCATGGACGCTTAAATATTCCTATTCGCCTTTCCGTGCACCGGAGAGCCTGCGACTGTTCACCAAAGCCTCAATCCCGGGCGGAAGGTTGGTAGATACAAAAGGGGTCGGCACCCATGACGTTTCCGGTCATGGCGTAGCCCCGTGCGCGGGACCCCCCGCAAAAATAACGGTACTCGCAACGCCCGCATTTACCGAGCAAGGAATCGGCGTTGCGCAGGCGCTTGAAAAGCGGGCTGGTCTGGTAAATGTCGGCCAAGGGAAGATCCTTGATGTTGCCGCCCGAAAGGGGCAGGAAACCGCTGGGACAAACCTCGCCGGTATGGGAAATAAAGACGAACCCGCGGCCGTCGCTCACGCCCCGGGCCACCCGCATCAAGGCGGGAGTAGGGTGGTCGACTTCACCTTTCATTAATTGCTCGGGCGATACGCCTTGACGCTGCAGGATGATGCGGCGGAAATGATGCGCTTCGGTGGTCTTGATGTCGAACCATCCCAACTCCAGGATGTCGTAAAGCTGGTTCAGGATTTCCTCGGTATCCAAGGCGGTCAAAGCCTGGGTTTTTTGGGCCCGCCCGGTGGGGACCAGGAAAAAGACCGACCAGAGGTCGATGGAAAAGGACTTAATCACGCGGGCCATGTCCGCCACTTGATCCTTGTTGTGCCGGCCGATGGTGGTGTTGATCTGCAGGTGGATGCCCAGCTGTCGGATCAAGTCGGAAGCTTCCAGAAAGAGATCGTAGGTTCCCGGGATGCCGCGGAAAGTGTCGTGGGTATAGGCGTCGGCTCCGTCCAAGGAAAGGGAGATGCGGTTCAGTCCCGCGTCCCGCAGCTTCAGTAGGTTGGCCTCGGTCAACAAGGGAGTGACTGAAGGCGCCAAGGCGAAATTCATCCCCAGGCGGGAGCATTCTCCCACCAGTTCCATCAGGTCCCCCCGCTTGAGCGGGTCCCCTCCGGTGATCACAAAAAGGGGAACCTTCCATTCGGCGACCTGGCGGATCAAGCGCAGGGCCTGGTCCGTATCCAATTCGTCGGGATAACGCTTTGCCTGGGCTTCGGCCCGGCAGTGCACGCAGGCCAGGTCGCAGGCCCGGGTCGCCTCCCAAATGGCGATATAGGGACGGTCGGAATAGAGATTCTGGGGAAGAATGGAGGATCCTGTCGTATCCATAGCGGGTCGCATTGCGCTCCTCACGAAAGTATCGGAATAAAACCAACTTACCGGCGTTGCCGAGATTCCCGTATGACCTAAGTCATAGGCTATTTCTGGAAAAATTAATATTTTCCGGGACTTGCGGCGAAAAAGGGCTGGGAAAAGGGGTTTAGACGGAGTTCCCTGAAAATAAAAAAACCGGTCCCGCCGGGCTTAGGGCGGCGGTGGGTTCGAAACAACGTTTCCCAAAAAAACAAAAGGTTTCTGACTTCCGTCATAAAAGATTTTGAGGCGCTTTTTTATATTACGTCGTGAAGGGGTTCCTGTTTGGCATCCTTTGGGTGCCGGCGGCTTCATCGCCGCTGTCGGAGGGAACTTTCTTCAGCCCCGGATAGCTCCCCTACCGGGGTTTTTTTATTTTAGGCCCACCCTTTCCACGCTCCCCCTTCCAGGCGGGGGATGGCCCCTTCAAAAGAGAATCAAAACCCGAAGTCGTCCAAAGAAAAGGATCTGTCATCCCCCAAGGAGCAACGTCACTTTAAAATAGAGGGTGGAACAGGGCCTCCCGTCTTATCTCCCCAAGGTGTATCCGGAGAATCCATCCGGGCTTATGACATTTGTCATAGCCTCTTGGGAATAAAAAGGATTGGATGGGAAACTAGGAAAACAAAATGACCGCATCGAACAAAATTCTTCCAACCCAATGGCATGGTCTCACGACTTCCGAAGCCGCCCGGCGGCTTCAGGTTTACGGCCCTAACCGCCTAAAGGCGGAAGACCCTTATGAACGCCTGAAGGAATTCCTGAAGATCCTGGGCGACCCCATGGCTGTCATGCTGGCTTTGGCGGCGGCCACGTATTTTCTGTTGGGTGAAAACCGGGACGGCTTCATCCTCCTGGCCGCGCTTGTGCCGGTCTTGGCCGTAGACGTCGCCTTGGAGGCGCGTTCCCGCGAGGCCTTAAAAAAACTTTCCGAGGCCATGGCACCGAAGGCCCGCGTCGTCCGGGATGGGCAAGAAAGGGAAGTGCCTTCCGAAACACTGGTGCCGGGCGACCTTTTGGCATTGCGGGAAGGCGACCGGGTGCTGGCCGACGGGGTTATCCGGCAATGCGCGAACTTTTCCATGGACGAATCCTCCTTGACCGGCGAATCTGAACCGGTTTCCAAAAGAGTGTTAGAAAAAGCGCGGGAGGCGGAAGAGGGGACGGAATGCCTTTTCTTCGCGGGTTCGACGGCGTTGACCGGCCAAGCCTATGGGGAAATAATCCAAACGGGTTTGAACACCCGTTACGGGAAGATTGCGCAGCTCGTGGCGGAAGCCGCCGTTGAAGCCACTCCCCTCCAAAAAAAAACGGGCCAATTGGTCCACCGCCTCGTCCAAGTGGCGGTGGCCGTGGCCGTTGGTGTCATGGCCCTGGAACTGTTCCGCGGCCTTTCCTTTTATAAGGCCTTTCTCTCGGCGGTGAGCCTCACCATTGCCGCCATGCCGGAGGAATTCCCCCTGGTTTTTACCCTCTTCCTTACCTTAGGGGCCTTCCGGCTTTCCCGCCAGGGAGTGCTCATTAAGCGTATGGCTTGCGTGGAAACCTTGGGTTCCACCACCGTCATTTGCGTGGATAAGACCGGCACCCTGACCGCAGGCCGGTTCCTGCTGGATTCCCACCAGCCACTGACCTCCTGGGTCACGGAAGAGGCGGTGCTGGAAGCCTCGGTCCTGGCCTGTGAGCTTTCACCGGCCGATCCCATGGAAAAGGCCATCCTGAACCACACGGAGGAACACGGAATCCACGTGCAAAAGGTCCAGGAAAGGTGGGAGCTGGTTTACGATTATGATTTCGACCCCCTGGGCAAGCATATGTCCCATGTGTGGAGGAAAAAGGAAGACCCGACGGCCTGGCGCATCGTGGCGAAGGGCGCCTTGGAAGGAATCCTGGAACATTGTGAGATCTCGCCGGCCGAGCGGACGGCGGCGGAAAGCGAGAATGAAAAGCTGGCTTCCCACGGCGCCAGGGTGCTGGCGGTGGCGGGAAGGGAAGGCCGAGCTTTTACCGGCAAAAGAGAGGAAGACGAAAGGGACCTGAAGTTTTTCGGACTCCTAGCTTTCCACGATCCGCTCCGTCCCGACGTGCCCGGCGCCGTGGCCTTGTGCCAGCAGGCCGGTATCCGCGTGAAAATCATCACCGGCGATCACTTGTTGACCGCCCACGCGGTGGCCGACGCGGCCGGCATTATTCATGAACCGGAGGACCTGATCAACGCGACAAGCCTTTCCCACCTCAGCCCAGAAGCCTTCGCTGAAAAGGCCCGGAAGGGCGTGGTTTTCGCCCGCGTCCAGCCGGAACAGAAATACGCGCTGGTGGAAGCACTGAAAAAGTCGGGCGAGGTGGTGGCCATGACGGGGGACGGCATCAACGACGCGCCCGCCCTGAGGAAAGCCGACATCGGCATCGCCATGGGATTGAAAGGCACCGAGGTGGCCCGGGCCTCGGCGGACATGGTGCTGCTTTCGGACAGCTTTGCCTCCATTGTGGCGACGGTTTCGGAGGGTCGACGTATCTTCGCCAACATCCAGCGCTCCTTCCTTTTCCTTATCGCTTTCCACATCCCCATTGTGGCGCTGGCGCTTCTTTGCCCCCTCCTAGGCTATCCCTTGTTTTACCTGCCGATCCATTTGGTCTGGTTGGAACTGATCGTCCACCCGGTCTCAGCGCTGGTTTTTGAGGCCGAACCGGCCCTCCCGGATGCCATGCGTCGGCCCCCCCGCGACCCCCATGCGCCCCTCCTCTCCCTTCCCCGGGTCCTTCTTTCGGCTTTGACGGGGGTGTTTTTGACGGCTGCGGTCCTCGGCTTTTATGTGACGCGCTTGCCCCAGGGCGAAATCGTGGCGCGAAGCGCCGGCATGGCGGTTCTTATCCTGGGAATCCTTCTCTTGATCTGGTCGGAGCGGGCCGTGGACAAACCCTGGTGGGAAATGCCCTTTCCCCGCACCCGTCGTTTTTGGATCATCGGATGCCTGGTGGGCTTGAGCCTTCCAGCCATCCTGGAATTCCAACCGCTGGCTTCCGTTTTTCGGATGGCTCCCCTGGCCCCGGGGGACTGGGAGCGGGCCGCGCTTTTGGCCTTCGCCGCCGTGGGTTGGAGAATGTTCGGTTTCGGCTTTTTGGAACGGCGCCACCCCCGCTCGAGCTAGAAAGGTCCCCCATGCCGGATTGGCTGTTCAGTCTCCTTAACGATTACGGCTACCTGATCCTTTTCCTGGTGGTGTTCTTGAACAACGCCGGCATTCCCCTGCCGGGGGACACCTTTCTCCTGGCCGCGGGCGCGCTGTCGGAGAGCGGGCTTCTTGCGCCGCACTGGACCGTCGCGGCCGGCGCGGCGGCTTGTTTTCTGGGGGGGACCTTGGGCTACGAGGTGGGGCACCGCATGGGACGGAGGCTTTTGACCCATCCCCGTTGGTTCCGCCTGGGGCCGGACAAAATGGACCGGATTGACCGGTTCTTCCAACGCTACGGTCCCAAGGCCGTTTTCTTCGCCCGGTTTGTGGCACTGGTCCATCCGGTCACGGGTATTTTGGCGGGGGTGGGTGGGATTCCCCGGCGCATATTCATGGTTTACAACCTGGCCGGTTCGGTGGCTTACAGCCTTTGCTACACCTTCCTGGGGTACTTTTTTGGGGAGAGTTGGGATTGGCTCAAGGCTTGGCTGGGGAAGACCGCCGTTTATTTCCTGGCCCTTCTTTTGGTCCTGGTGCTTTTGACCATGCTCCTGCGTCGGCCCCTTTCCGGGCTTCTGGAGCGGTTTTCCAACAAAAGGAAAGGTTAACGCCCTCCCCCCGCAAGGTTCCTGATTTCCGTCATAAATCCATCTGCGTTCAAGGCGTATAAAAATGACTTGCTTCATTTAGGGAGGTGTTTTTGAGCCGCCTGAACCTTCAACAAACCATCCGGGCTTTGGCCGATGAAACGCCCGAAATACTGCCCGTATTGGAAAAAATGGGCGTGGATTTTGAAACCGTCCAAGACGCCACCTTGGGCGAAATCTGCGAAAAAAGGGGGTTGTCTTCCCGCACCCTCAGCTGGTTGCTGGAAGCCGCCAAACGGGACACCCAACTTTTGGATTGGAAGACCCTCAAGAACTACGAAATCCCCCAACTGGTCGGCTATATCCTGTTCAACCACCATGATTATGCGGAAAGGGAATTGCCGCGCCTGGAGCAGATTCTGGAGGATGCGGTGCGCCAGGACGGCGCGGACCACCCCGAGTTGTTGGAACTGCAGGCCCTTTTCCGCGATTTCAAGGAATTCTTCCTGGGGCACATGCGGGAAGAGGAAAGGCAGCTCTTTCCCTTCTGCCTGATGTCGGCGGCTTACCCGGAAACCTCCCGGCTGGACGAAAAAAGCATCGAAAGACTCATCCATATCGTGCAAAACGAAGACCAGGAAATGACGCTAGACCTGGAACGGCTCCGGCAGAAGACGCGGTGGTACCACGTTCCCGAGAACGTGGGGGAATATTACCGGAAGCTGATGCAAGGCCTGCGGACTTTGGAAATCGACCTTCGGCGGCACATTCGGGTGGAAAATCAAATCCTGTTCCCTAAAGTGGTGGCCGCCCAAGTGAAGCTTTTGAAAGGCGGAGGGGCAAACGCCTCCCTACCGAGTTAAGCCGGTTCCGAAAGAACGGTAGGCCCGCATTCCGGAAAGATTCCCTTCCCCGGCGTTTGTCCCCCCTTGTCCTGTTCTATGACTTAAGTCATATCAGCCCTATCCCGATTGCCTTAACGTAAGGGTGTTTTGAAGAATCGCCAGGGGACCATGTCCTTTCAATCCTTATCAACCCGAGGCCGCGATTTAACGAAGGGGAAAACGGCCAGATTCCCGCCGCCTCTTGCGCGAGAAGACGGAGAGGGCTTTCCACCCGCCAATCCGCATCCATTGGACCTGGATCAAGATGGCCTTCACCAGGTTTGCCATGACCCATGAGGACGACCCGTCGGATCGGTTGCCGCATCGTTACCGCGGCCGGGCATCAGCTTGGAAAAAAACGGAACCTGTGGGGAAGGCTTTCCCCCCTTAAATAAATAGGTGGAATAGGCTGGGAAATAATGAAGACAGGCCCTCGTCGGACGGTCGAAGAGCTTTGATTTACCGCCTTTATGGCGCGATCCCATTCTGAAAGAGAGTTTTATGAAAGCGGAACCGGTTTTAATCCAAGGCGGCATGGGAACGGCTGTTTCCAATTGGCGGTTGGCCCGGGCCGTGTCCCAAACGGGGCAATTGGGAGTTGTTTCGGGCACGGCACTCGACAACGTCATGGTTCGCCGGCTCCAGGAAGGTGATTTGGACGGTTCTGTTCGCCGGGCACTCCGCCAGTTTCCGGATTCGGAGATTGCACGGAGGATCCTGGAGAAATACTTCATTCCCGGCGGAAAGGCGATGCGCCAGCCTTTCAAGACTGCGCCCATGTTTTCCCTGAGCCCGCCGCAGGAATTGCTGGAACTGACCGTTGCCGCCAATTTCGCCGAGGTTTTCCTGGCCAAGGAAGGCCATGACGGCGTGGTGGGCATCAATTTATTGGAAAAGATACAAATGCCGACCCTCTCCTCCCTTTACGGGGCCATATTGGCGGGCGTGGATTACGTAC
>JAICXI010000338.1 GCA_025980505.1 bacterium
AAAACCAACTGCCGGTGGAAGTGGTGTCGGCGGGCCTGGCGGCTTTCGCCGGCGTGCCGGTGACGGGTGAGGCGGTGGAAGCCTGCCGGGAAAAAGGCGTGGACATCTCCGGGCACCAAAGCCAGCCCTTAAGCAAAAGCCTGGTTCTGGAAAGCGACTTGATTTTGACCATGACGGGCAAACACAAGGAAATGATCCTCAAGAAAATGCCCGACTTGCAGGAAAAAGTGAAGACCCTTTCGGAATTCGCGGACTCGGGTTTGGAAGACGTGGAGGATCCCGTGGGGCAGCCGGTGGAGGCCTATCGGAACGCCTTGAACCAGATGGAAGGCTTCCTGCGCAAAGCGGTGGGTAAGCTGAAATAACCGCGGCTTTCAATGGGGCCTGGGGTGGATGGGAAATCAAGGGAATGACGGGGAGAAAATGAAAATAGCCATCGGTTCGGACCACGCGGGTTTTGACTTGAAGCAGGCTTTGGCCAAGCACCTGGAGGAACAAGGCCACCAGATCCAGGATGTGGGCGCCCCTAACAGCGAACCCAGCGATTACCCGCTTTACGCCGAAAAGGTGGCCAAGGCCGTGGCCGGCCGGGAGGCGGACCGGGGAATCCTGGTTTGCGGCAACGGCATCGGCATGTCCATTGTGGCCAACAAGGTCCCCGGTGTCAGGGCAGCCCTGGTTTTTACCGAAAAAATGGCCAGGGACACGCGGGAACACAACGATTCCAACGTCCTTTCCCTGGCCGGGCGGGATTTGCCTTTGGAGACCAACCTGAAACTGGCGGATATCTGGCTTAAGACCCCCTTCAGCAACCTGGACCGGCACAGCCGGAGGGTGGGTGAAATCAAGGCCATGGAAAAGACCTACTTCAAATCCTGAAGAAGGAAGGACTATGAAAACCGTCATGCGGCTGGGGATGCTTATGTTGGGATTGGCCGTCATCGCGGGATGCGCCATATCACCGGAAGAGAAAATGGCCCGGGAGCAGGCGCTCAAACAAGCCGTGGAATCCTTCGTCTCGTCCGCGGTCCAAGGCGATTGGAACGGTTTGTACCAAATGACGGACGGGTCCTTTGGAACCCCGGACCGGCTAAAAACCCAATTGACCCAAACCTGGGTCCAGAACGCCGTCCTGACGGGCGCGGACGTGGCCTCCATGGCCTGGGTGAACGATCAAACGGCCAAGGTCAAACTGAATTGGGCCTTCCAATCCCAGGGCGTGATCAGTTTTTCCAGCGAAACCTTTGTTTGGGTCTGGAAGGCAAAAGGGTGGAAATACGGAGGCCGGGCGATCCGTTAAAAATCCTCCCGGTTTTCGTTTTTAACAGGACGGACCATGGAAAAGAAAAAGCCACTTCCCGGGGGGGGAGCGGCTTTTTCTTTTGGCCTTGAAACTTAGGGCTAAAAGGTTCTTACGAAGCTTTTTTGACGACTTGGCGCTTCTGGACCTTGCCGGAACGAAGGCAGCGGGTGCAGACCAGGACGCGTTGGGGCCGGCCATCCACAATGGCGCGGATGGTCTGGAGGTTCGGCATCTGGCGGCGCAGGTGGATACCGGTGATGTTTAAGCCGATACCGCCTTCTTTCTTGGATTTACCACGGCGGGTGATCTTCCGCGCCTTGATAGGTCCCTTGGAACAAATGTCGCAAACTTGAGCCATGACTTACTCCTCTAAACGTTAACGAATTGGAGGCGCATTATACGCAAAGGCTTTCCGGATAAACAAGCTTTTTTGAAGGTTTCGAGGGCCTCCCCCGGAAGGCTTTGTCCCCGAAACCCGCGTGAATCCTTGTTCCCCTGTGGCGAAAAGCCCCGGTTGGGTTAAATTAGGGGCGCCGATTGTTCACCCCGGGTCCACTTCCTTGGACGGTAAGGGCGGTTTGAAATGCCTGTGGCTCCCCAACAACTGGAAAGCTGGCTCAAGCCCCTCCACCTGGAGGAAAAGCAAGGCTTTGCCAACCGGGCCGTCGTAGGCGGCTTGGACCGGTTTGTCATGAAAAAATGCGAGGAGGCCCTGGCCGACCCCGCGGGGCCCGAGGCTTTCCACGAATTCGCCCGCCGAATGAGGAGCTCTTTTTCGCAATACATGACCCTTTCGGCCGGGGACCGCGCCCAACTGGTGGCCCAGGCCCGCGCCGGGTTCCGGGAGTGGATTGAAAGACTCCCGTCCCACACCCCGTCCCAGGCTTCCGGGAAATTAAGCCTTTCCGATCCGCTCCTGCCCCTGGTGCCCAAGGAAAAAATCCGCGCCTTTCACCTGACGGGTTTGAAAACCGTGAACGACTTGTTGCGTTATTCGCCCAAATGGGCGGTCCACTCCTCCAGCCTGACGCCTATCGCCCGATGCGCCGACCGGGAAGAACCTTATTTCATCCTGGCCCGGATCAACGGAATTTCCCAGATGCGGCGGGGGCCCCGGGAGAGCGTCAAGGCGGTTTTGCAGGACGACAGCGGCCATTTAAGCTGGATCTGGTTCAACCGTCCCTACCTGAAAAAGGAACTCACCAACGGGCGCTGGGTGTTGTTACACGAGACGCCCCAGGTCTCCAAGTGGGGACGGCAGATCGTGGGCAAGGCCGAGACCTACGAATTCCTGGCGCCGGAGGAGGAAAGGGCCCTGGGAGAGGGAAAGGTCCTCGTCTTTTACCCTTCCACGCCCACGCTGACCCAGGATTTTTGGAGGCGGATGATCGGGAGTGTGCTGGACCGGTACGGCGCCTTGTTGCCCCAATCCCAAAACGCCCTGTCGCCTTGGGGGCGGCTCCCGCTTTCCAGGGCCTTTGGGGGGATCCACTGCCCGGAAAGTCTGGAGGCGTTCGAGACTTTCCGCAAAAGGTTGGCGTTTGAGGAACTTTTGACGTTGCAGGCCTTCCTGATCCTGAAGCGCAAGGAAATCGTCCGAAGGGATAAGGGGCGGAAATATAATTTCGAAGGCGAAAGGTTATTGAAATTCCGAAAGAGCATCCCCTACCAGCCGACCCAGGCCCAAAAACGCGTCGTGAAGGAGATCCGTCAGGATCTGGCCAAGCCCTACCCCATGAACCGGCTCTTGCAAGGGGACGTGGGCAGCGGCAAAACGCTGGTGGCCGCCATTTCCTTCCTTTACGCCGCCGATTCGGGCGTCCAAAGCGCCTTCATGGCGCCCACGGA
>JAICXI010000310.1 GCA_025980505.1 bacterium
AGTTTCCGCTCGATCAGCCGGTTGTCCGAGTTACGGCCCCGGACGCCCAGCGGGCCCGGCACGTGCTTGACCGCCAGCTTCTTGCCCGCGATTTCCATGGCCATTTGGGCCAGTTGGTTGATGGTCACCATTTCCTCCGAGCCGATGTTCAAGGGACCCGGTTCCTTGGATTCCATCATGCGCCGCAAGCCTTCCAGACACTCGTCGATATACAGGAAGGACCGGGTCTGCTTGCCGTCACCCCATATCTCAATCCCGCCGCCGTCCTTGGCCTGCGCCACCTTGCGGCAGAGGGCCGCCGGTGCCTTTTCTTTCCCGCCGTCCCAGGTACCCCCGGGCCCGAAGATGTTGTGGAAACGCGCCACGTGCACTTCCAGGCCGTAATTGCGCTTGTAGGAAAAATAAAGGCGCTCGCTGAAAAGCTTCTCCCACCCGTACTCGCTGTCCGGGTTGGCCGGATAGGCCGAATCCTCGGAACACACCGGGTTGTCGGGGTCCACCTGGTTGTGGGCCGGGTAAATGCAGGCCGAGGAGGAATAAAAGAACTTCTTCACGCCCGCCAGATGGCCGAAATGCAGGGTGTTCAGGTTGATGGTGGCCGAATTGTGCATCACGTCCGCGTCGTGCTCGCCCGTGAAGATGTAGCCGGCCCCGCCCATATCCGCGGCCAGCTGGTACACCTCGTCCACGCCCTCCACGGCCTTCCGCGCGAAAACCTGGTCCCGCAGGTCGCCCTGGAGGAACTCGTCGGCTGGGAGCCGCGTGTACTCGTGTTGCTTCAGGTCCGCGGCCCTCACCCAGAAGCCCTCGGCCTTCAGCCTCTGCACCAGGTGGCCGCCGATGAACCCGCCCGCGCCGTTAACCAGGATTTTTTTCATTTCAAAAGCGCCCTTTCATAGACCCTATCCGTTCAACCCTCAGCGAGGGCCTTGCGAACAACCTTTTCCAATTCGGGCAGTTTGCCGGAAAGAATATCGCCGATAATGGCCTCATCAATCCCGAAGTATTGATGCGCAAGGATATCCCTCAATCCTCCGACCTTCCGCCATTCAACGGTAGGTTCATTCGCCTTGAATTCAGGGGGAAGGTTTTTCACCGCTTCCCCTACGATTTCCAGGTTGCGGATGACCGCATCGAAAGTTTTGGGGTCCTTGGAAGCTTCGGCCCACGGCAGATCGGCGAGATAACCCCGGATTCTCGAAGCGGCCTCGAGAATGTCCTCTAAATAAACTTTAAAATCCCGGGGCATAAACGGTTTCAGCCAATATTCTTTGGCGAAGGCGGGGTTTGATCCGGTGGGCTAAAACCAAATCCACTTTGCGTTGAAACAAGTCTTCCAAACGAAATTTGACGTCCATGTAACCGTCAAAGGTGGTGCGGTCCATTTCAACCAGGAAATCCAAATCGCTCTCTTCCCGGTCTTCTCCGCGCGCGGCAGAACCGAACAAGCCGATACGAAGCACGCCGGACCGGCGCAAGAATTCCCTTTCTTCTTGGAGGCGCTTGAGGATTTGATTTTTTTTGTAGGTCATGGGTGTCACCTTGTAAAACCGTTCCTAGTCTATCAAAAGCAGCGATCTCAATCCACCAGCCCCCGAAGGTCCTTATTCCAGGCGTCCAGGACGGTTTTCCTGGAAAAATGGGTCTTGTAAACCCGGTGGCAGTGGCGGAACATTTCCTCCTTCCGGCCCTCGTCCCCCGAAAACTGCAAGAGTTCCCTCCGTGCCTGATCCAGGTTGCCCGGCCCAAGCACCCAGCCCACCCCGTATTCCCTTATCCAGCGGGCGACGGAGGAGCCTTCGTCCCCCTCGAACAAGAGCGGGCGGCCGATGGCCAGGGCGCCGAAAAACTTGGACGGCACCACCATGCCGGTCCAGGCGGACCGCAGGCTGACCACGTGCACATCGGGTGCGGAAAGGCGGGCCGCCAGCCGGTCGGCGGGCGCAAAGACGGCGAAACGGATGTTGGAATCTTCCGGCGCCAGGGCCCTTTTCAGTTCCCCCAGGCGGCTGCCGTGGGCGCTGTAGGTTAAGGCCGCGGATTGGCCCCGCAGGCCGCGGACCAGGACCAGGGTTCGCTCGAAGGCGTGCGGCAGCCCGAAATTGCCCGAGTACAGCAGGCCCAGCCGGGCATCGCCAAAAAGCGCCTCGCGCTCCGAAGGGTCAGGGGCGGGTGGTTCGGACGGTTCCTCAAAAGCCCAAGGTGAATGGGTGGAACGGGCCTTGGCCGGATAGCGTTCCAGGCGCTCCCGCATACAGCGCCCGATGTCGGCCACCAGCTCACACCGGCGGTAGCCCGTGCCCATGAAAAAGCGCAAAGTTTTGGCGATGGGCCCGTCCGGCCGAACCATGCCGTTGGCGGCCGCGTATTCGGGGTAGAGGTCGAAGCACCAGTGCACCACCTTTACCCGGGGGTGCCGCAGTTTGACGAAGGGCACGATCACCAGGCAGAAGATGGGGTCGGTGCCGATCACCAGGATGTCCGGCGGGTTGGAAAGGAAGAGGAACCGCCAGCCCCAGAATTTCATCATCCAGATCGAATTGAGGATGCGGCCCAGGAAGGAATGCTGCCGGAAGGGCGGCCGCCACACCCGGCGGATTTTGACGCCTTCCCGCGTTTCGGTTTTTAACGCATATTTAGCCTTGAGGTCGTGGCAGTTGCGGTTGCAGGGCCAGGTTTCGACGTCCCAACCCCTTTGGGCCAACCCCTCGCAGAATTCGGTGAAGTGCCGTGCGCCAGCCACGTCGTCAGGGTAATAGTAATGATAAAGGGCGAGGACTTTCGGCATGTTTTCCGCCTTCTCCTCGTCTTAGCGGGGTTTGTGTGCAACTACAATCATGCTTTTAGACAGAAACGGAACTCGTCCAGCGTAATAGAAGTGAAGATCTTTATCAAACCCAACTTCTTTTAGTAATTTGGAAAGAGTTTTAACGGACCAGAACTTGATATGGCCATAATCGTGGAGAACGTCAAAATGTTTATCCAAGGTTCCCGTAAGGGCCATCACCAGGTTCTTTAGATAACCATGGTAAGGCGTGGAAAGAACCGCAATGCCCCCAGGCTCAATCAAATCAAAAAGCGTGCGGGCATACTGCCGCGGCAGAAAAACATGCTCAACCACTTCCGAAGCGTCAATTCCCTGGGCTTGGAATCCCTTCAAAACAAGGGCGTTTGTCACGCTTCCATTGCCGCACCCAAGGTCAAATATTCGATTCGTATCATTTACTTTCCGAAACGAATCCAGAATCTCAAAAACCTTGGGGAGCAGGTATTTATGCGCACATGTATGCCCGGCGTCATCCCAAGCAAACCCACTACCAGTACTAGCAGGTTTCATTTCTCTCGACTCATTGAGTGCGCCTTTCCTTCAAAACAAAGCATCCATTTGAGCAATATTCCCATGTCCATCTTCCAAAAAATCAATCGGCCTCACAAACCGGAAG
>JAICXI010000294.1 GCA_025980505.1 bacterium
ATAACTGAACAACGAAAAAATGGCGTAGTTTAAAAACCATAAAACCAAGACTAAGCGGGGCAAGCTTAGGTTTTTCAAGGGAGGTTCCTCCGGTCCTTTAGGAAATGGACACTGATTTTAGACCAGTTTTCAAAATTTCTTCAACTGTTGATTTATCCCCCAGGGACTGGACGGCGGTCAAAACGGCCCGGCGGGACTCGGCCGCCGAATAGCCAAGGGCCATCATGGCCTGGAGGGCGTCGGAGATATTCCTCGATTCAACGTTAAAAGCGCCTTCTTCGGAGAGGGTTCCGCCTCCGGTCAACTTGGCCACCTTTTCCCGCAGCTCTAAAACCACGTGCTGGGCCGTTTTTTGGCCGATGCCGGGAATGGCCTTGAGCGCGGCTAAATCGTTATGAAGAACCGCCTGATAGAAGGAATCGGGGCTATGGGTTGAAAGAATGTTCATGGCAGCTTTCGGGCCCACCCCCGAAACGGTCAAAGCCAGCAGGAAGGCTTGTTTCTCCGAATCCTTGAGGAACCCGAATAATTGAAGCAGGTCTTCCCGCACGTGAAGGTAGGTCTTTAAAAGGGCCGTCTGTCCCACGGCGGGGGTGGATTGGAGCGTTTTTTGGGAGACCAGGACTTCGTAACCCACCCCGGTCACGTCCAGCTCGATTCGATCGGGGTGCTTGGCCGTCACCACTCCCTGCAGGAAAGCGATCACTCAAACCCTCCAAAAAAAGTTAGGAGTTTTAAACTCCGGGCTTCCCACTCCTAACTTTCTTGAAAGTGTCAATCTTCTAAGAACTTCAAATGAACCAAAATGTGAAGCAACTCCTCAACTTGCGTGAGGGCCGGGGCTTCCTTGTTCTGGGTGGCGGCATACCAGAAGGAAATCACGCTTTGGTCCAGCCAAATTCCCTTGCTCTCGAAATCCTCGTCGATGACCAGGGCCTTGTAGTAATGCTCATCCAGTTCATTCTCCGTCAAGGGGCTCTTCAGCCCGGAAGCGCGTAATTTGATGTGCTCCTTGGCCTGGTTGAAATACTTCTGGTCTTCATCCGCCAGGTTCTCAAACACGATTTGGGCGGCCTCACGGTCGATGCCTTCCAGGATGCTTTTTTCCACCCAGACGCCCAAAGCTTCCTCGTCCCATAGGTACTCATGGCCCTGGTGCTCCAGGAGGGTCATGGGCTGGCTGCTGTCCGGGCTCAATTTTTCGGTTTTTCCCTTGTTGACCGTGTCGCGCAGGAAGTCCTCGGCGGTCACGTTGTATTTCTCGTCCGCCGGGTAGCCGCACTCGGGGCAATACCGGGCGTTTTCGAACAACTTGTTGCGGCAATTCTTGCATTTCATGGACATAGGTCTCCTATCGTTTCCAAACCGCCGGGCCCGCCGTATGCCGGGAAAGCTTTTTAAGCTCTTCCGACAGCCGCGTGCCCGAACACTGCGCGTGCGTGATGGCGATGGCCAGCGCGTCCGCCGTATCGTCGGGCTTGGGTATCTCGGACAGCCCCAACAACAGCTTCACCATCTTTTGGATTTGCCCCTTATCCGCTCCTCCAAAGCCCGCGATGGCTTGTTTCACTTCCATCGGCCGGTATTCAAAAACCGGAAGGCGGGCCAAGCCGCAGGCCAAAAGCGCCACTCCCCGGGCCTGACCCACCGCGATGGCCGACTTGGCGTTGCGGGAGAAAAACAGTTCCTCCACGGCCACCGCTTCCGGTTTCACCTTGTGCAGCACATTCTGGACCTTCCCGAACATTTCCGCCAACCGGTCTTCCAAGGGGCGGTGGGCCTCCGTGGTCAGCGTACCGTAATCCCCCGCCTTCATCCGGTGGCCCTGTTGAATCACCACGCCATAACCCATCCGCGCGATGCCCGGGTCGATCCCTAAAATGACTTTTCCGCCGGGTTGGGCCGTTTGCCGGATCGTTTGCGGCGAAGGCCCTTCCCCTTTCCCCGACGGCTTTCTTGGCGTCTTGGCGTCTTGGCGGCGGATGTGGATTTTACCTTTCCAGCTTCGCCATGATCTCGTCGCTGATCTCGAAATTCGCGTAAACATTCAGCACGTCGTCATGTTCGTCCAGGGCGTCGTAAAGCTTCAAAACCGATTCGGCTTTTTTCTGGTCCAACGGCACGGTGGTCTTGGGAATCATGGTGACTTCCGCGCTGTCCGTGGGGATCTTCTTGTCCTCCAGGGCCTTTTTCACCTTCTCGAAAGTTTCGGGCGACGTGGTGACCTCGTAAACGTCGGCCTTGTCGCTTTTCATGTCTTCCGCGCCCGCGTCCAAAACCAGCCCCATGAGGTCGTCCTCGCTGACGGCCTCCTTCTTGACGGTGATCAGGCCCTTCTTTTCAAAAAGGAACCCCACCGAGCCCGACTCCCCCATGTTCCCGCCGTGTTTGGAGAAAACCGACCGGATATCGGCCGCGGTGCGGTTGCGGTTGTCGGTCACGGCTTCCACCAGGACGGCCACGCCGGCCGGCCCGTAGCCCTCATAAAGCACTTCCTCCAGGATGGCGCCGGCTTCCGCGCCCGTCCCCTTGTTGATGGCCCGCTTGATGGTGTCCGCGGGCATGCTGACTTCCTTGGCTTTTAATAGGATGGTCCGCAGGCGCAAGTTGGTGTCCGGGTCGCCGCCGGACTTGGCGGCCAGTTGGATTTCCTTGGACAACCGCGAGAAAACCTGCCCCCGCTTTTGATCCAGCGCGCCCTTGTATCTTTTAACTTTCGCCCATTTGCTGTGCCCGCTCATGTTTCAACCCCGCATCTGACATGAATTTTTTAAGTTTTTTTCGTTTTGAGGCGTTCAAGTGGGTTCGGGATAGTCTCCCCTGGTTGAAAAACAACGGTTTTTCCCGGGTAAAGCAAGCCCTAAAACGACAAAAGGCCGTTTTCTTGAAAGAACATCCCAAGAAAACAGACCTTTCGTGGAACAAATTATAGCCGAGAGAAAGGAAGGAAGGCTAGGAAAAACAGGCCCGTAGCCGGTCGCCACCGATTCAATCGAGCGGCACAAGGTCCCCGCAAACCGTTGGAAATCCTTAAAAAACAAAGACTCGGTCTTTGACCTCCGGTAACTCCGGGGGAGGTCCTTCCCTTTCCAGGCACTCCCTGGGCTGGGCGGTTTCTTATTTTGAAACCGGCAGGACCGCGGCCAGGAGCAGCACCAAGGGTGCGTTCCAATTAATGGCCACTTCGTTCGAGGAAAAGGAACCTTCCTCATCCACGTAGGACCGGGCGGGCGGCCCTTTGGGTAACTGCCGGAGTACCGCGTCCCCCGGGTATTGGTTGGGCCCGCCGGCCAAAAGTCCCGGCCAGGGCCGGGGCAGTCCCAGGGCCGCGCTGGGCCGGTGGTGGGGATGCATCACCGAATAACTTCCCAATTGGGTGACGAAACAAAGGCCGAAGGTGTTCCGGCCGAAAAGATAGTGCAGGTTTTCCAGGGACGTTGAAACGTAACCGGGATTGGGCTTCATGCGGTCGGCCGCCAGAAGCAGCACCCCGAAGTTGGCGGCCACCGCGTTGGAGCCCCAGATGTAATTGGCTTGGCGCAGGCTGTGGTGATAGCCGGTTCGGGCCGAGGC
>JAICXI010000408.1 GCA_025980505.1 bacterium
CCCGGCAGAACCTGGCCGCCCATTTCCTGGAAAACCCCCAGGCCACCCACCTCCTGTTCGTGGACGCGGATATCGCCTTTGAGCCGGACCAGGTGTTCCGGCTCCTGGATTTCGGCGTGGACGTGGCGGCCGGGGTTTATCCCACCAAGCGCATCGACTGGCCCAAGGTGGAGAAAATGGCGAAGGAAGGCCGCGCCCCCCTGGAAACCAGCTCCCTTTCCTACGTGCTGGAACTGGAACAGCCGCCCAAGCTGGACGCCCGCGACGGCTTCGCCCGGGCCCGGTACGCGGGCACGGGTTTCATGCTGATCCGCCGCAACGTCCTGGCCTCGATGATCGAAAAATACCCCGAGCTGCGCTATACCCGGGAACACCAGGCCGAGGACCCGCTCCAGGGCAGCCGGTGGCGCAGCGCCCTTTTCAACTGCCTGATCGACGAATCCACCGGCACTTATTTGAGCGAGGACTACAGCTTTTGCCGGCGGTTTACCGACATGGGCGGGGAGATTTGGGTCGACCTGCAAAGCCGCCTGACCCATATCGGGGTCATGGCCTTCAACGGCAACCTGGCCAGCCAGTTTCCCGCGCCCCCAAAATAAAGGGGCCGGCCGGTCCCTCCGGCAGGGGGTTGAAAAAAGGCCCCCTTTTGATGATACTTTTTGAAGGTTTCATCCGTCTAATAGGTTGCTGGAAATGTCCGCCTAGGGCGGAACTTTTTCGAAAATATTCAATGAAACCCCCGATTTCCGGCGGAATTTTAGGGGTTGGCAGGCTGCTGGGTAGCCCTTTATTGGTTTTTCAGCAAGCCTGCTAAAGCTCATCCTATGCCTAAGGCCCGAATGTGCGGACGATCTTGAAAAAAATCCTTCTTGTGCCACTGGCCTTGATCCTGGCCTCCGTGGCCTTGCGGCCGGTCGCCGTGGTCGCCCACAATTCCTTTATCCAGCCCGGCGGCCCCAGTTGTTCCGTCTCCCCTGTCCGCGTCCTCAAGCGCGCCGCGCGCCGCGAAAACCCAAAAACCATCGGCCGGGTCTCCGCCCTGCCCCATCAGTTCCGGACCCTGGAAAAACAAACTTCCAACGAGGAAGCCCTGGTTTCCCGGGTCTCCAAAATCAACCGGGTGCGGGAAGCCAAAGCCCCGCTTCCCCCGGTCTTGTTCCGCCAGCCGTCGTGCCCTCCGAGGTTTTTAGTCCTGCGAATCTGAAAATCCACTTTCATTGAGCCGTTTTGCGCCCCGCCCCCGCGGCGGGACAGGGCCGGCGCCCGTCCGCGCCCGGCCACCGAATGAAAGGAGGATTCATGGAACGCAACGAACTCATTCTCGCCTTTGCCTTGCTTGCCCTGCTGATCGGGTTTTCCCATCTTCATTTCCATCTGAAAAACGTCGCCTGGCTCCACCAGAAGGTGCCCTGCGCCTTGCAGCCCTTTCCAGGAACCTGGAACCCACACGTGGGGGCCCCCCTCCTCCCCGAGGGAAGCCCCGGCTGAGCGGGTTGAAACCGGAAAGGAGGCCCGGATGAAACTGCATGTGACGGTATGGAACAAGCCGGAAGTGTTGACTGCCTTTTTATTGGACGCCTTCAAGGCCGCGGAACTTTACGGCGGCCGGTTGTCGGTGCATTACGGCGGCCCGGTCCAAAGCCCGCTGGAAGGGAGCGATTTTTTCCTCCTCCAGGCCGGGGAAATGGCGGACTTGGAGATCGGCGCCCAGGGGGAAGAAGCTGGGAAGATCCTGGAGGCGGTCCGCCGGTTGATGCGGTGGCGTTATGGCGATTCCTTTTATTTTCAAAATTAACCCCGGGAAGGGGAAACCAAGGAGGAAGAAATGATTCCCAAAAAAATGATGATCGGGTTGGCGGCCTTGGCGGTAGCCGGGATCTGGAGCGGCGGCTGCGGAAGCGCCAAGCGCCTGGAGAGCACCCAGGTGCCCGGCCAGCCCGGGGCCGGCGAAGCCGCGGGGAAGGTTTCACCGGCGGCCTCGGGGCATTACCTCGTGCGGCCGAACGATTGCCTGTGGGCCATCGCGGGGAAGCCGGATATTTACGGCGATTCCTTTGAGTGGCCCTTGATCTTCAAGACCAACCGGGACCAGATCCAGGACCCGGACCTGATCTATCCCCGGCAAAAACTGAAGATCGCCACCGGCTTTTCGATGGAAGAGCGGGGAGGCGCCAAAAGGCTGGCCATGGAAACGCCCAAGTACGTGCCCCATTCCAAGCCGAGGGAGACCCTGCCGCTGGATTACTTCTGACATCCTCACCTCCTAAAAATAAAGGGCCCGGCCGCAGCACCGGACCCCAAGCCCGGCCTCCAAGCCGGGCTTTTTTTTTGCGGGCTTCGGTTTGGAAAGGGAAGTTCAAGCCCTGCAGAGCCAAACTTGGCCGTCGTTGCGGGGAACCCTGGTTCATGGGGCGGCGCGGGAATCCGAACCGATCCGAAGGGAGGCTGTTGAAGGGATGTCCTCCTCGCAATGACGATTAACACCCCCC
>JAICXI010000362.1 GCA_025980505.1 bacterium
ACACCCCGGCGGTGGTGGCCCCGAAATATGGCTCCGGAAAAGCATTTCCCCCGCGGTGGAAGTCCGCATATTGTGGGTTCCGGCCCGCCCGGGCCGGATGGCCCGGGCGCGGCTCGAAAACAAGATCACTCGGGAGGGCGGACGTGAAATCATTCCCTAAACCTTTCACCTTATCCATCGATATCGGCGGCACGGGGTTAAAGGCCTCGGTCCTGGACGCCAAAGGCCGCATGGTCGTGGAGCGGGTGCGCGTGGAAACCCCCTACCCTTGCCCGCCCCAAGTCATGGTGGAGGCGCTGGTGAAACTGGTTCAACCCCTTCCGGCTTTCCACCGCGTTTCCGTCGGGTTCCCGGGAGTGGTCCGGGGCGGGAGGATCGTCACCGCCCCCCATTTCGGCAACGACGTTTGGAGGGGATTCCCGATGGCCGCGCGGCTCGGGAAAAAGTGGGGCAAGCCGGTCCGGATCTTGAACGACGCGGATATGCAGGGAACGGCGGTCATCGGCGGCAAAGGACTGGAATTGGTGGTGACCCTGGGAACGGGCGTGGGCACGGCCCTTTTCCACGAGGGCCGGCTGATGCAGCGCATGGAATTGGCCCAGCACCCGGCCTGGGGCGACAAGACCTACAACGAGTACATCGGCGACAAGGTGCTGAAGAAGAAGGGACGGCGGAAATGGAACAAGCGGGTCCAGCACGCCCTGTCGCTTTTGCGCACGCTTCTGAACCCGGACAAGATCTACATCGGCGGCGGCAACGCCCGGCACATCCGCTTCAAACTGGACAAGGACACGCGGATCGTCTCCAACGAAGCCGGCGTTCTGGGCGGCATCGCCTTGTGGCGCCAGGACCTCCGGAACCTTTAATCCCGCAGCAAACAAGGAGGAGCCCATGCCGGCTCTCGATATGCCGTTGGCCAAACTGAAGGCGTACAAGGGGGTGAATCCCAAACCCCGGGACTTCGACGCCTATTGGGGAAGGGCCCTCCGGGAAATGCGGGCGGTGGACCCGAAGGTGAAGGCGGTCCCCAGCCGGGCCATTCGGCCCTCCTCGGCTGATTGTTTCGACCTCTTTTGGACCGGGGTGGGGGGCGCGAAAATCCACGCCAAGCTCCTGCGGCCGAAGAAGGCCTCCCGGCCGGGACCGGCCCTGCTGGTTTTCCACGGCTACAGCATGTCCGCCGGGGACTGGAGCGACAAGCTGGGCTACGTGGCCGAAGGGTTCACGGTGGCCGCCATGGACTGCCGGGGACAGGGGGGGCTTTCGGAGGAAAAGGGCGGGGCCGGGGGTTCCACCCTGAGGGGACACATCATCCGCGGCTTGGGGGACGGCCCCGACAAGCTTCTGTTCCGCCAGGTTTTCCTGGACGCGGCCCAATTGGCCCGTATCGTCATGGCGATGCCGGGCGTGGACCCACGGCGCGTCGGGGCCATGGGGGGAAGCCAGGGCGGGGGCCTGACCCTGGCCTGCGCGGCCCTGGAACCTCGCCTCCGGCGCATCGCGCCCTGTTACCCCTTCCTTTCCGACTACCAAAGGGTCTGGGACATGGACCTGGACAAGGACGCCTACGAGGAACTGCGGTATTTCTTCCGGAGCTTCGACCCCCTTCACGAGAGGGAGAAGGAAATCTTCACGCGGCTGGGTTACATCGACGTCCAGCACCTGGCACCCCGCATCCGGGCGGAAACCCTGATGGCCATCACCCTGCGGGACAACATCTGCCCGCCTTCCACCCAGTTCGCGGCCTACAACAAGATCCGGGCCCGGAAACGGACAGCCCTTTATCCGGATTACGGGCACGAGCACTTGAGGGACTGGGCGGACAAGGCCTTCCAGTTCATGAAGGGCTTGTGACGGCCGGGCGCGTGCCGCGGGCGGCGAACCCCCCTAGTGGGCCCCGACCCTAACTTTTGGAGCGGGCCCCAATGTAGTCCCGCATGTCCGGCGGCAGGGGCGCCTCGAAGGAGAGGTCCCGGCCCGTGACCGGATGGGTGAAGGCAAGCTTAGAGGCGTGCAGCAGGTGGCGGGGGGCATCCGAGCGGCCCGGGAAGGAGGGGTCGCCCCTGGCCTTGACGTGGCGGACGAACTCCAGGAATTCCTCGTCGGTCCTTCCGTAAAGCTTGTCCCCGACCAGGGAGTGCCCGATGGAATCCAGGTGGACCCGGATCTGGTTGGTACGCCCGGTTTTGGGCAGGCAGCGCAGGAGGGAGGCGTTTTCCAGGTCCCGCACCTTCTCGAAAAGGGTGAGGGATGGCTTGGCGAAGGGGTCCCCCTCGAGAAGCACCTTTTGGCGCACCGAGATTTGGCTGGCGGGATCCCGGCCGATGGCCCCCTTGACCTCCAAACTTTCCCACTCGACCTTGCCCCGGGCCACCGCCAGGTATTCCTTGCCGACCCGGCCTTCCTCGAACTGGCGCACCAGGTTCAAGTGGGCCGCCCGTTCCTTGGCCACCACCAGGAGGCCGCTGGTTTCCCGGTCCAACCGGTGCACGAGCCGGACGTCCCCCTTCCATCCCCGCCCTTTCAACGCCTCGGCGATCAAAAAAATGAAGGTGTTCTTGATGAAGTTCCCGTCGGCGTGGGAAGGGAGCTGGCCGGGTTTGACGGCCACCAGGAAGGTTTCCTCCTCGTGGAGGATGAGGATGTCCTTGTCCACGGGCGGCTCCCTTAAAACCACCGCATAAGCCACCCGGTCGCCCTCGCGGAGGATTTGGCCGGGCGAAGCCGCCCGCCCGTTGACCTTCACCTTGCCTTGGGTGATCAGGCGGTCCCAGGCGTCCTTGGTTTGGTAGCGGAAACGGGCGGCAAGGTAGCCGGAAAGGGTTTGGCCCGCATGGTGGGGCGGGACTTTGGATTGAAGGATGGTCTCGTCGGGCATGG
>JAICXI010000317.1 GCA_025980505.1 bacterium
CGATTCGCCCGAGCGGTACACGCGCCGGGTCACGGCGATCTCGTTGAATTCCAGGGGGATGGTCTTGTCTTCGTTGGAAAGGGTCAAGGTGACTTCGCACATGCCCGCGGGCTTGCGGACGTCCGTCCCGTTGAAGATGACGTCGGTCATTTCGGAGGCCCTCAGGCCCTTGGCCGATTGCTCGCCCATGACCCAGCGCACGCTGTCCGAAACGTTGGTCTTGCCGCAACCGTTGGGGCCGACCACCGCCGTGATCCCGGGTTCAAAATGAAGTTCGGTTTTGTCCGCGAAGGATTTGAAACCATGGATTTCAAGTTTCTTTAAGAACAAGTGTTGTCTCTCCGGCATGGACTTGGGATAGGAAAAAGACCGTCGGGAGCGTCAACTGTGCGTGGAAACGGCTTATTCGCACCGAATTTAACATCACAAGGGATAGATAGCAAGAATTTTCAAACTACCAAATGTAGAGGCGGCGGATGGCCTTTAGCGGTTTGCGGCCAGGTCAAAGGAAGGACGGAACCGGCCCGGCCCGAGGGCCAAGCGGAAGCCTCGCCGGGAGCCGAAGGCTGGCTTCCGGCCGCCGCCTTTAATTGAATTCAAGCAGTGAAAAAGCCAGGTTGGTGCGGCGCAGGCGGCTGGAAATCAGGCGGATCAGGGTGCAAAAAACCTCGTAAGCCACGTCGGGGTTTTTCTTGAGGAATTTTTTGAAGTCTTCCCCCTTGATCACATGCACCGAACAATCCTCACGGGCCTTGACCGTGGCCGAGTAAGGCGCGTTGTCGAAAACGCTCATTTCACCGAAAATCGAGCCCCGGTGCAGGTCGGCCAGGTATTTTTTTTCGCTGGGGCTCTTGCCGGTTTTGGAGACTTCAGCCCGGCCGCTGATCATGACATGAAGGCTTCCACCCGCCTGGCCTTCCTCAATGATGACCTGTCCCGCGTGGTAATTTTGGACCTTACCCAATTTGAAAATCTGGCTGAGGGCCTTGTCTTGCACTCCGTCAAACAGGCTCACTTCCCTCAAAAAATCGGTGTTGGGGGCTTCTTTTCGGGTTGCCACTGGATCTCCTCCTGAAAATGACGGCAAAAAAAGATGGGGCCAAAGGCCTCCGGCTGTCGTGCGCGAAGAACGCAAAAAGGCTGGAAACTTAAAGGGCCGCGGTCCCCCGACGGGGCGTCCCCGCTCCACGGGGGTTAAATTTTCGTTGGTTTATCTTCATCCTCTGGGCGGGGACGGGATTTGCGGCCCGGGGCCTCCCGTTCCTTCCCTAATTTCCAGACCCGATAATAGGTGCGGGCCAGGGCGAACAAAAAACCCAAAATGCCGATTCCATACAATAAATGGGAAATCGCGAGGCGCACGTTGGCCGGCCTTGTTATCGCACCACTTCATCCTTGGCGTAATTGTAAGGCGCGTCCCAATCGCTGACCATCCGGCGGGGCGCCAGGCGCCGGCCGAATTTTCTCCTGAGGAGATGAAGGGCGGTCAGGTCCGCCTTGCGCATTTTTTGAACCTGCGCCAGGTTATAGACGGCCGGGGCCGGCGGCTCGGAAGGCCCCACCCTTATCCAGACCTTCTTCCCCATGGGGCGGAGGTAAACCTGCACGGAGGATTTCGACTTGCGGTGGTTGAAAGTGAACTCACGCCACTGGTACCCGGTCCGGTCCCCCTCGTAACGGCCTTCTTCCTTCGCGAGTTTATAGCCTTTGAACAGCAGGGCGTTTTGAACCTCTTGCGAGGCCCACGCCACCCTCGAATACTCGTTTCCGCCCTTGGCCGCGATCCAGCCCGCAAAAATGACCGTGGGGCGCCACTTGGAGATTTCCCAGGGCTGCAATTTCTTGGCGTGTTTTTTCACCGGTTGGCCGGTGGCGGCCGGAGTGGCCGCGGGAGTGGCGGAGGCCGCCTCGGTCGTGGGGGCCGCCTCAGTGGAGGCGGCGGGAGTGGCGGTGGCGTTCTGGTTCGGAAGCGGAGGCAGCCCGCCGTTGTCCGAGGAGGCTGGTGCCGCGCTGGAGGTGGCGGACTGTCCCTGGCTGGGCAGGGGCGGCAAGGCGGGCGAACCGCCGTTGTCCGGGCTTGATTGTTGGTCCGTGGCGGGTTGTGGGGAGGCCGGCGACGGGTTGGACTTGGCGGCCCCTTGGCTTTGGTCCGCCATGGGTGGAAGCGGCGGCATGTCCTGGGCTGAAACCCAGCCTGCGGCCAGGAAGAAGAGGATGAATGCCCCGGATCTTTTCGTCATACCCAACGCTCCTTGCGGAAGATGGAAGCCCTCAAATCGGGCTTTATTTTAACCCGATAACCCCGTCCCCCAACAAAATTCTTTCCTAAAAACAAGGCCAACCCGAACCCGGCCCGTCAGCCGAGTCGGGCCCAAGGGGTTTAAAACAAAAAGAATTCATCCCGATTTACGAACCGGCTTGGCGGGCGCCGGCGAAAAGAATATCGTTTGGTTTTTTAAAACCTCGCCGTAAGGAGCGGCAACTGGAATGCCAAGGGAGGGAGGGCGGGGGCGGACTCCACATAAGTGGTCGAGGCCGGGGGCGGGTATTTATTCGTTAAAACGGACACACAGGCAACGGTCGTGGACCCGATGAGGATACCGCCCAGGAACGGAAGGAAGTAATCCCCTCCCACCTGGAATTTCCCGTTGAAGGCCATGGAGACGAGTCCCGTGAGGCCGAAACTGGCCAAGGCGGAAAAGGGCAACGAGGTGATGAAAATCACCTGGAAATCCTCGGCCTGGTTCTCCTTGTACTCAACGCCTTCCGGGTCGTAACCATAGGCCTGCCGCTCGTACTCGTAGGGTTTGGCAAAACCGGTCGTGGAGGTTTCATCCTCCAGGTCCCGGTCGGACACCATGGGCTTGGCCGTGGATTGGTCCCAAGCTTGGGTCCGACCGAGGCTTGGGCAGGCCAAGACCAACGCCACCATAAAAATGAAAAGAGGAGGGGTTTTGGAAAACATGGGCTTATTGTAGCGACGCCAAAGCCTTAAATAAAGAACCAGCCCTAGGCTTGGGATGGAAAGACCCGGACTAAGGGACTTGGGTTTATCCGGGCCCCTCGGCGGTGGAGTTGTGGAGTTATTAAAGGAGGCGTTTGGCCCTGGGTTCCACCGATCCCCGCCGGGCGAAGGGCCCTTATTTAGCCTCGGTCTTTACCCGCACTCCCTTGACCTTCGGGAAGCCCTCCTCCCGTAAGGCCTGTTGAACTCCCCTGTCTCCCTTGACGTAGGCGTCCCAAAAACGCAGCGTGGCTTTCTCGACCCAATCCTGCACCCGGCGGTCCCGGACCTTGCCATTCAACTGGGTATCCGAGAAATCCATGTGGTTGGCGCCGCCGATCACCGCCAGGTATTTATGGCCCGGCCTCA
>JAICXI010000278.1 GCA_025980505.1 bacterium
CCATCGCCGATATGGCGCGCGACATGATGCAGGCCGCCAAGGACGCCATGGAAAAGGAAGGCGTGGTTTGACCCCCTGCCGGGAAAGTCCATGCGCGCCGCTTGAGGAGTCCCAGCGCATCGTCTTTTGCCCCGCCGCCGCCCCTGAAGGCTGATCGGTTGGATCAGCGTTAAAAACTGCACAAAAAGTTACCGGTCCTTCAATTTGACCGCGAATCTTTAGGGAAACACTTCAAAAGATATTGCACATAACAAATCCTCAATGTTCACGTTTGTCAACGTGCAATGGTAAAAAAACTTTTAATATTCTCCGCATGTCACTTTACTGCAAACGCGTCTCCAAAAATTTGCGCAAGATGATCGTGGAAAGCGGGATCAGCGCCGAAAAACTGGCTTTCGGCTCCGGCGTCTCAAAGTCCACCATTTCCAACTATCTTTCCAACAAGCGAACGCCCACCATCCCGGTTCTGGAGCGCATCGCGGCTTACCTGAACAAGGACTTCCAGGATTTTTTCAGGGGCTGAGAAGAAGTTAGGGGACTATGACTCCCATCGTCGATTATCTTACGAATTTTGAACACGTCGCCCGTATCAAACTGGAGGAATTGGCGGAGGAATCGGAAAAGGTTCTGGACGCTTGCGTGGGGAAGGAGGCCCGCCTCACGGAAAAATACAGGTGTGTGGTCAAGGATTACGTGAGGTTTCGGTGGATCACCTACTTGGGCACGATCAAAAACGGCCCTCTCTCCCCCCAGGAATTTTCAATCGGGTTGACTTCCTTTGAGGCTTTGTACCGGTTTTAAACCGAAGAACGTTATGAAAATCTTAAAAAAGATATTTGTCCATTTCCCAAGGACCCTATGGAACCGGCCTTCCGGGGCAAGCGCCTTCCGATGGATTTTCCTTCCCGCCATTCCACCCAACCCGCCGATTCGTTTGACCGTTTAACATTGGAAATGTACCTCTCCCCGTCCGCCGCCTTTTATTGAACCCCGGCATGATAGGACACATATTGGACATTCCTTAATTTTTAACACGGATTTGATTGACTTGAAAACGGGCCCGGGCCTATTGTCGTAACGTTTTCAACCCGCACCTTCACGGAGGAAAAAGGAATGAAATCGACCCAGGCACCCGTTCGGAAGATCAAACGTTATGGATGGATTCCAGATTTGCCGGATCACCGGGACCATTTTTACGCCGCGCCCCCTGTTTTTTTGTCGGCCTTGCCGCCGAAAACCGACCTCCGTCCCGAATGCCCTCCGGTTTATAACCAAGGACAATTGGGAAGCTGTACGGCCAACGCCATCGCGGCCGCCATCGAGTTCGACCAGATGAAGCAAAACCTCCCGCAAAGTTTCCTGCCCTCGCGCCTTTTCATTTATTACAACGAACGGGCCATCGAGGGAACCGTCACGCAGGACAGCGGGGCGCAGATCCGCGATGGTATCAAAAGCGTCGTGCGGCAGGGGGATTGCCCGGAAACCGAATGGCCCTATGTCCTCTCCAAGTTCGCCGTGAAACCGCCGGCCCAATGCTACCTGGACGCCGTCCAATACCGG
The DNA here is from genome assembly GCA_025980505.1 of bacterium. Taxonomy (GTDB): domain Bacteria; phylum Oederibacteriota; class Muellerivitia; order Muellerivitales; family Muellerivitaceae; genus JAICXI01. The sequence goes on from JAICXI010000278.1 coordinate 1,561, forward strand.
GTCTTGAGCTACCAGCGGGTGGTGCAAAACCTGAACCAGATGAAGGGATGCCTGGTTTCGGGTTACCCTTTTGTTTTCGGCTTCACCGTGTACGAGAGTTTCGAAAGCCCCTTGGTGGCCCAAACCGGAATCGTTCCCATGCCCTCGCCCAACGAGCAAGTGATAGGGGGCCATGCCGTGCTGGCGGTGGGCTACGACGATTCCAAACAGGCCTTCATCGTCCGCAATTCCTGGGGGACGGGCTGGGGACTGAAGGGTTACTTCCTGATGCCGTACCCCTACCTGACCCAGTCCGGCCTTTCCAGCGATTACTGGACCCTCCGGCTGGTGGCTTGAAAAGGGGACCCGTGCCTTCGAATTCCCGCGGGCTTTCAAGGATCGACCACTTCGTGGTGTTGATGCTGGAAAACCGTTCCTTCGACCACATGCTGGGCTTTCTTTACGCGGACCAGGGGAACCGCTCCTCCCAAGGGCATCCCTATGAGGGATTGACGGGCGGGGAAAGCAACAAGGACAGCAAAGGCAACCCGACGGCCGTCTTTAAAATCGACCCTGCGGACCCCTACAAATATTTTTATCCCAAGGCCGACCCGGGGGAAGGCTTCCACAACACCAACGCCCAACTTTTCGGAACCACCCAGCCTGCGCCCGGCGCCCAAGCCGACAACAGCGGGTTCATCACCAACTTCGCGGCCACGCTCGACTGGCAGCGCAGCCAAAAAAACGGGCATTGGAACATCCTGCCGGGCACCCGGGAAACGGACATCATGGGCGTTTATACGCCGGATTTGTTGCCGGTCCTGTCAGGCCTGGCAAAAGGCTACGCGGTCTGCGACCATTGGTACAGCCCGGCGCCCACCGAAACCATCCCCAACCGCGCCTTCGCCCTGACCGCCACTTCCCAGGGCCATTTGGGGGACGACGTGAAGACCTATACGGCCGCCAGTATCTGCAGCCGGCTGGACGCCAAGGGATTTACCTGGGCCGTCTACGGATACGACCAATTGCCGCTCACCCGCCATACCATCACCGATATCAGCAACGCCACCGGTGACCATTTCGGGACCTTCGATGATTTTGAAAAAGCCGTGCAATCGGACAAGCTGGCCAACTTCGTCTTCCTGGAACCTTCCTGGGGAAGCCACGGCAACAGCCAGCATCCCAACTACGACGTGGCCGCCGGCGAGGCGCTCCTCCAGCGGGCCTATCACCTTCTTTTCGGGTCCCCGGTATGGGAAAAAACGCTTTTCATCATCACTTACGACGAACACGGAGGATGTTACGACCATGTGCCGCCGCCCGCCACCGCCGTCGCTCCGGATGATTCGGCCGGGGAATACGGTTTCGGCTTCGACCGTTTCGGGGTCCGCGTGCCGACGGTATTGGTTTCGCCTTGGATCGAGGAAGGCACCGTCTTCCGCGTCACCCATGGAATCGACGGCGCCCCGGTGCCCCTGGACCATACCTCGATTTTAAAAACACTTGAAAAACGTTTCGGGTTGGCTCCGCTCACCCAAAGGGATGCGGCCGCGCCGGACGTCGGCGGCGTGCTGACCCTTTCCCAAGCCCGGAAAGACGACCCCTTCGCCGGGCTTTCCGCGCCCCCATCCCGCAAAGCAGGCCCTATCGCCGACAAGCCCAGCCACTTGCAGAACGTCCAGGCCCAGTACCTTTCCCGCATTCCAGCCCAAGGCCAGGAAAAGGGCATCGAGCATCATGAGCACACCGCGCCGCAGTTCAAGACCGGCTCGGAAGCCGACCGCTATATCCGGGAACGCTACCGGTCGATCGGCCGGGCCAAGACCCGCGGTTCGGCCGGGAAAGGCTCAAAAAGTAAAGCCGTCCGGAAAGGTGCCGCCAGGGCGGGAGCCGCCCGGTCCCCGGTAAAACGGCAGCGGAGGGGATAGACCCTGGACCTACAACCCTAATGGCGTTGACCGCAGCGGAACCGCATTTCCTCCTTCTTAATGTTTTGCGCGTGATAAACTACGGCCTCATTCCACTCCCAAGGATCGTTCATGGCCCGCATTGCCGCAATCTTCCCGAACGAAGGCTCCCATTACGTGGGAATGGGGAAGGAGTTCTACGCCAAATCGCTGAGCGTTAGGGATTTCTACGATAAGACCGAAAAGCTGCTGGAAG
>JAICXI010000025.1 GCA_025980505.1 bacterium
CCATCCCATCGTATGGCTGGTTGCGGACGGTAATTACGCCCGGTCGATCCGGACCGCCGACCCTTCCCTGGCCAACGGTTTCGGGGTGGACCTGCGGCTGGAGATCCAGTTCTTCACCTGGTTGTCGCTGGGAACCTACTACAACTTCACGGTCTTTCCCGCAACCGGCCGGCTGGTCCTCACGGGGCCGCTGGGCCTGCTGGGCAGGGTCTTTCCCACGGGGCTCGGCAAGAAGGGGGACTTCAATCCCTACGTGATGGTAGGCGGCGGGCTCAATTCCCTGGTGGCGCAGAACAACCCACAGTATCCCGACAATTTCCATGCCTTCGGCGGGGTGGGCGCCCAATACCGCTTCGGCGACCATTGGGGGCTGGACATGGGCGTGGCTTTCAACTTTTACGTCCCCGGTGCCTCCCTGCAGACCGTCTCCGGCCGCATCGGGCTTGATTACTCCTTCAATCCCTGAAGGCTTGCGGGCTCCTTCCCCGGCCCCATTTCCTAAAAAAAGATGAAAGTCATCAAGAGGAAAATGGGGATCAGCACGGCCCCGGACCAGAGCATATAGCCCCCGAAAGACGGCATCTTCACGCGGGCCTGCTCGGCGATGGCCCGCACCATGAAGTTGGGCCCGTTGCCGATGTAGCTGTTGGCTCCCATGAACACCGACCCGCAGGAAATGGCGGCCAGGAGTTGGGGGAACTTCTCCGCCAACTCGCCCAAGTGGGCCGGGGAAAGGCCGTTCTGGCCCGCCGCCAGCGAGGCGTAGCTCAGGTAAGTGGGCGCATTGTCCAGGAAACTGCTCAAGATCCCCGAAAGCCAGAAATACATCCAGGGATGGGAGAGGGAGAGGGCCTGTCCCTTGGCCTCCAGGAGCGCGAGGGCGGGGATCATGGAGCCGAAGATGCCGAAGAAAAGAACGGCTACTTCAACAACGGGACCGAACCCGAACTGGTTCTCCTCGTGGATGGCGGCCGGCGTGTTCTTATAAGAGACCACGGCGAAAGCCAGCATCAGGACGATCTGCAACAACCGCGAAAGGGCGGAACCCCAAACCCCGGAATGGGCGTCCAGGAAGGGACCGAACCAATAGCCCGTGGCCATCACCGTGGTCAGGATGCCGCCCAGGCAGAACACGTTGGCCCAGCCTTCGATGTGGACGGGCTCTTGGGCCTCCTGGATGACCTGGATGAGGGAACCCCGCACGTGGGTTTCCTCGTCGTCGAAAATGCGGTCGTCGATCAAGTGGAAGATGAAAAGAAGCAGCAGAAGAGTGAGCGCCCAGATGGGCATCAGGCGGTAAAAGGTCCACCAGAAGGGTACGCCCCTCAGGAAACCCAGGTAAAGGGGCGGATCGCCCAGGGGCGTCAAGAGGCCGCCGCAGTTGGAGACGATGAAGATGAAAAAGACCACCACGTGGGCCTTATGCCGCCGGAACTGGTTGGCGCGAAGGAGGGGCCGGATCAACACCATGCTGGCGCCCGTGGTTCCCAGGAAGCTGGCCAGGACCGCTCCCATCCCCAGGAAGAGGGTGTTCACGTAAGGCAGGCCGGCGAAAGCGCCCGTGATGTGGATCCCGCCCGAGACCGTGAAGAGCGACCCCAGCAGCACCAGGAAGGCCAGGTAATCCAGGTAGGTGTCCAAGACCCTGGAGAAATCACCCGTGGGACGGACGTAAAGGAAAATCCCCGCCAGCGCGCAGGCCGCGGCCACCAGGAATTTGTTTCCCATGTGCTCCCACCAGCGGGAAGTGAAGGGGATGAAGGGCAGCACCGCGATGAAGAAAAGAAGCAGGAAAAAGGGCGCGAAATGCAGCGCCGCCGCCCCCCCACCCATCTGTTTCCAGTAAACCATGGAATCCATAAATCCCTTTCCCGTTTCAAACAACCGGCCTTGCGGGGCGCCGTCCGTCCCCGGCCTTTTTTAAGACACCACCCCGTCACCCTCTTCCTCGCTGCTGATGCGGTAAGCCCGCTCGATTGAGTAGACGAATATTTTTCCGTCCCCCGGCTGTCCCGTGCAGGCGCCTCCCAGGACGGCCTTCACGATTTTTTCGGCCTCCAAGTCCGCCGCCACGATTTCAAGCTTCAGTTTCGGCAGCACGTCGATCTTGAAGGCCCGGCCCAGCCAGTTCTGCCGGAGCCCCTTTTGCTTGCCGTGGCCCTTGACCTCCGTGACGGTGATGCCCGGGTAACCCGCCTGTTCCAAGGCGGCCCGGACTTCGCCGAACCTTCCCGGCTGGATGATGGCTTCGATTTTTTTCATGCCCGACCCTCATTGCCGGTTTTGGTTTGCCGCACACCCACGGGAGGTTACCCGGCCCACCACCGGGCGCCGGGGGCATCCGCCCCCAACAAAAAAGGGGCAACCCATGCCGGATTGGCCCCCGAACCCGCGGGATTCAGGAAATCGCCTGGTCGCCCGCTTCCCCGCTGCTGATGCGGTAGGCCGTTTCGATGGCATAAACGAAAATCTTGCCGTCGCCCACCTGGCCCGTGGAAGCACTGGCCATGATGGCCTTCACCAGGTTGTCCACGTCCTTGTCGTTGGCCACGATCTCCAGCTTCAGTTTGGGGAGGAACTCCACCTTGTACTTGAAACCCTTCCATTGCTGGGCCAGGCCCTTTTGCTTGCCGTGGCCTTCCACGTCCGTGAGGGTGACGCCGGAGTAACCGGCGGCTTCCAGGGCTTTTTTCACGCTGTCGAACTTGTCGGGGCGGATGATGGCTTCGATCTTTTTCACGGGAACTCCTTGCGGGTTTTAATGAAGCGCTGAACCTTTTAACACAAGCCCCCCTGGGGGGGGGCCACAAAGTACGCCAAGTAAGCACAAGCGCCGTGGAATCCAGGGATTTTTGTGCTTGCTCCGGGTCCTTTGTGAACGGCGGGGTTTGACCGCGAACGGAAGATTCAACCCCTAAGAAAAAGGCCCCCTTTCGGGGGCCTTTCCAGGCCTTCCGCTTCAACTTATTTCAACCGACGATCCACTTAATGCGAAGTGACGTTCTCCGAGGCCTTGTCCATCTTGATGCCGCAGTAGCCCACCGAACCCATTTCGGGGATGTCCAAGCCTTCGATTTCGGTCTCGGGATCCACGCGGTTCCCGACCGTCTTCTCGATGACCATGAACACGATGTAGGAGATGACCGACAGGGTGACGAAGCAAGTCACGCAACCGATCACCTGGGCGATGAACTGGGAGGAGTCGCCGTAGAACAACCCGGTTAAACCCTGGCCGGCTTTGCCCATATAAGTGGTGGCGCCCACGCCGTTCCAGCCCTGGCCGTAAGTGCCGTCGGCGAACAACCCGAGGGAGAGAACACCCCAGGCGCCGTTGGTGCCGTGCACCGAAATGGCGCCCACCGGATCGTCGACCTTAAGCGTGCGTTCCACGAAGAAGCAGCTCTCGACGACCAGGATGCCCGAAACCAGCCCAATGATGGAGGCGCCGGTCGCGTTGACGAAAGCGCAGGGGGCCGTGATGGCCACCAGTCCCGCCAGCATGCCGTTGACCATCATTCCCGGGTCGGGCTTGTTGCCGCGGACGAACCAGATCCAGAGCATGGAAGCCAGGGCGCCCCAGGCGGAAGCCAACATGGTGTTGACCGCCACCACCGAGATGCGAAGGTCCGCGCCCGCCAGGGTGGAGCCGGGGTTGAACCCGAACCAGCCGAAAGCCAGGATGAAGCAACCCGCGATGGCCATGGGCATGTTGTGCGGCGGGATGGTGTTGGCCGTCCCGTTCTTGTTGAATTTTCCGATGCGCGGCCCGATGATCAGGGCGCCGATCAAGGCGATCACGCCACCCTGCATGTGCACCACCGAGGAGCCGGCGAAGTCGGCGTAACCGTGGCCCAGGCCGAAATTGGCGCCCAGCTGCGACAGCCAGCCTCCGCCCCAAACCCAGTTGCCGAACACGGGATACATGATGGTTCCAATGGCCACTCCATAGAGGCAGAAGGCCGACCATTTCCAGCGTTCCGCCATGGCGCCCGTCGGGATGGTGGCCGTGGTGTCCATGAACACCATCTGGAACAGGAAGAGGGTGAAGACGCCCACGTCATAGGCGGGGCCGGTGAGGAAATAGCCCACGTTCCCCAGCATGCCGAAGGGCTTGCCGAAAAGCGTCCAGGTGATTTCGTTGTTCAGTCCGGCGTAGCCGCCCAGGGTGCCCAGGGTGCCCAGGCCGCCGAACATGAAGGCGAAACCGCACACGTAGAACCCCAGCATGCCGAAAGGATAGATCATGAAATTCATGGTCATCGTGTGGTTCACGTTTTTGGCGCGGGTCATGCCCGTTTCCACCATGGCGAACCCGGCCTGCATGAACATGACCAGGAACCCGGTAATGAGCGTCCACATGATGTTGATGGCGACCCGGTTGTGGCCGACGGCGGCCGCCAGTTCCAACACGGTCGGGTTCTTGATGTCCTTGAAGCTGTTGAAGGACGTCAAGTCCGAGATCCCGCCCGTGGCCGACCCGTTCGGGTCCGGTCCTTGCGGCGCCGGTGTGGCCGCTGCGGCGGGGGCCGCAGGGGCCGCGGTCTGCGCGTTCACCACCACCGGTACGGTAAGCACCAGAAGGTAGTAAAGCATCAGGCCGATGCTTCCTATCTTTCGAATTTTGGCTAACATAACTTTTCCTCCTTGTTGATTTAAAAGCCGTCCGGAATCCCCACCCCCATCGACCCTTCCGACGGTGGAAGATTCCTCCTTCCCAAGCTCAGGGCCAACCGAAAGCCCGACAGTGGCGGTGGTAAAAGCAAAGCTTGTGCCACAACCCATGGGATTGAAAACAAGTTAAAAGTTCATAAAATCCGTGGATAGAGTGGTTAAGCCGGCATCAATAAAACGGGATTAAATTACAAAAGTGTAGAAAATTACAAATTTAATGGTTTCGACGCATAATGAGGCTTGATTAAAAGTTTCCCGGAGATTCCCCAAAAGGCCAAAACTTTGAACCCCGCTCCCCAAATCCACGTTTTTTCCTCCCATTCCCGAAAAAAGCCCGTGAACGAATCTTGCAGGTAAGGTTATCCTAAGGCCCATCGACGAAAGACCGGCCCCCGCCGAAAAGCCTCCCCAATCCAAGCATAGGAGTTATTCGAAATGAAAATCGGGATCATGCTGTACCGCTTCGGGATCCTGGGCTTCCTCTTCGCGCCCGGCGTCCTTTTTGAGGAACCGCTTAAAACCCTGCTGGCGCAAGACCACGGGGCCCTGGCCACCTATATCCTGCTGTACGGCCTTCCCGTGCTGGTGGGCTTCACCATGCTGACCATGACCGAGGAGGGTTTCCGCGCGCCGCCGCCCGTCATCGCTCGGCTCTTGAACGCGCTTTCGGCCTTGACGGTCTTCTGGTTGTTGCTCTGGTGGGTCCTCTGGGCGGGGCTTCCGGAAAAGGCCGGCAACCAGGCCGATCTTTTCGTAAGGTACCTTTCCATCGTAAGCCTGGCCGGCACGGCCGTGGGCTTGGGGGGCTACGTCTGGGGCTGGACGGCCGGAAACACGGCCCGGAAAACCGCACGGTTCCTCATGGTCATCGGCTGGAACGTGAGTTTTATGAGCTTTTTGAACCTGCACTTGGACCCCACTATGACGCAACTCAAGGGGCCCGGCTTCGGCGGGTTGCTGGTGCTGGCGGGTATTTACCTGATTTCGCGGGAACTTTAACGGCAGCGGACCGCTTTTCGCGTTCAGCGGTCGGCAGGGCGGATGGTCCGCGGCACGGCGGTGTTGCCGTGAGCTGCCGGCGGACCGCCGGCCTCAGGCGGAAACGGCGCGGCTGATGTATCTTTTCACGGCCTCGAACACTTCCAAAACCGACAGCGCCTCCATGGGGTCGTGCTTTTTGCAATAACCCGCCTGGCAGGCCGGGCAACGCGGATTCTGCGGCACCAGTTCCGTATGTTCGTTGCCCCAAGCCCCCCACCGGACGGGCGTGGCTTCGGGCGCAGGCGAGAAGAGGGTGACCGTGGGGGTTCCCACCGCCGCGGCCAGGTACAAGGGACCCTGCGGCCCGGACAGGAGGCAAAGGGCGCCTTGGCAGAGGGCCGCCAGTTGCCCCAAATCCAGTTTTTCGGTCATGACGATGAGGGGTTTCCGTTCGGGCGGCAGTTGGAAAAGGGGCGCCGTGACCTCCGAAGCCATCGAAGCCTCGCCCGGCGCCGCCGTCACGACCACCCGCATCCCCTTGATCTGGCACAAATACCCCAATAACTGGGCGTATTTTTCAGCCTTCCAGGCCAGCACCCCGCCCTTGGACCCGGGATGCACGAGCATATAAGGCGTCCCTTCCCCCATTCCTTTTTTCCCCAGCCATGCCCGCATCGCGGCCTTGTCGGCCTCCCTTAAGGGGAACTCGATTTTTTGGGCGAACCGGGTGATCCCAAACGGTTTCAACAGCTCGAAGTTGTATTCCACCTCATTGCGGTCGCTCACCGCCCGCCGGATCGAAACAGTATGGGTTTGAAAAAAACCCAGCCATTTGTATTGCATGCCCACGCGGACTGGAATTTTCGCCAGCCAGGCCGCTAAAACCATCCTGGGTTTGGGATAAAGATGGAGGAAGGTGTCCACTCCGAGCCCCCGCAGACGGCCCGCCAATTTGAAAAGCCCCTCTTCCTTGGCGATTCCCTCCACGGCGTCCACGGTGGGATGGCCCTGGACCATGGGCAAACCCGACGGGTCCACCAGGGCGGTGATCCGGGCTTGCGGAAAAGAGGACCGCAAGGTTTGGAAAACGGGCAGGGCCAGGAGGACGTTGGCGGGCTTGTCCGTGCAGGCCACCAGGATATGCCGGGGGGAAGGGATGGGTTTCAAGACGGGTGTCTCCGTTTAAATTCATAAGCAAGGATGCGAGACAAGATACCTAAGGGGACATTCAAGGGCAAGGGCAAAGGACCGAAGGGCCCAAATCAAAAACAAAAAGCGCCGCGGCCGGCTTGGGGATTCCAGGACTTCCCGCTTGAAGCGGCGTGACTGCCGGCCCGACTCCCGTTCCCGTGGTTTTGCCGGTCCTCGGTTCCCGGCGCGGCCGAAAGACCCTGCCGATGAACTTGGGGCCGGGGTCAGGATTGGGGCCGGTCCGAATACCAGGGGCTGGTCGCGCTGTTTCCCGTCAAGTCCCGGTACAAGTCCCGGGGCTTCAGGTAAGTGAAGCCTTCGTAGTGTTCTTTCACGTAATCCAGGGCGGACGGGTGGTCGAAGAATGAACTTTCACTGACCCATTTGGCGCCCAAGGTGCCGTAAACATGGAAACATTTCTCCACCGAATAATAAGACTCCAGCCAGACCCGGAAAAAACCGATTTTGGCGGGAAAAAGGGAAAAACCCTTGCGGATACGGACGTCCCCAATGCGGGGCCCACGATAGACCTTGATTCTCCAACGCATGAAACTCCTCCTTCTTCACGGCGTGCTCCCAAGACGCCCGCCGAAACCGCCCCGGTCATTGTACCTCCGCCGGCTGGAACAATCCGGGACCGGCCGGAGCGGGAAACCGCCGCCTTGTGGAATTGATTCTCAACCCCTGCCTCCGGTTCTTTTATGACCTGGACCCCATTGGCGGAAGAGCCGCGGGGCATCGCCCTTTCCCCTACCGCCTTGGAGGGCTTGGTCGGGGCGGGATAGCTTCCCCTGCAACTCCCTTTCGGAAACCTTTCACGGCTGGAACATCCGATCGAACCCGGGATCCTGGATTCCTGAAAACTTTACCTCCCTCATTCGAAAAGAACTTCAATAACAGGGACAATTTTTATTCGGTTTTTGCCTTGAAATATTTTCCGGCTTTTCAAAGTTCCAGAAACTGCCGCCCTTTTATTGACACTTTTGACCTGATAACTGACAGCGACATTTTTAGGTTTTAAATTTCTCACTAAAAATATTCCTTAAAACTAAAACATTTACCTAAAAACACCAAAAAATTGGACAATTCGAAATTAAACCGCTCAGAGAAGCTTCGGTTTTAGGGGTAGTTTTAAGGAGAAAACAATCGGTTTAACGATCGTATCTGGCATCCCTTTTGCACTCGATTTGAGGCAGGAGGAACTACCGTGAAAAAAACCGTCCTTAAGAAAAACAAACTGGTGTTTCTTGAGACAGTGGATGAGTTCGAGGAGTTTTTGACCCGATTGGACGAAGTTTGGGAAACAAAAGATGACTCGCAAAACGGCGGTTTCACCGAATGGGTCAACCATTATTACGAACACTTGCTGAAGGAACTGGGCCCCGCCAACGCCGCCTTGTTTTCCTAACCTGGTTTTCGACAGCGTCCATTTCCTGCCGCCCGGTTAAGCCGTCAGGGCCGGTCCGTCGCCGAAGCCTCCGCGAGGGACCGGCCTTTCCTTATCCCCACTTCGTCCCGTTGGACAACAGTTCACCCGCGGCTTTCGCGTCCAAGGGCCTTGCGAAAAAATAACCTTGGGCTTCCTTGCACTTCAACCCCTGGAGCTTTTCACGGTGTTCGGCGGTTTCCACGCCTTCGGCGATCACCCCCATGCCCAGTTCGTAGGCCAGCGTGATGATGGCGCGCACGATGCCCGACTTCCTCTCCTCCACCCCCAACTGCCGCACAAAGGACTGGTCGATCTTGAGCGCGTCCAGGGGAAACCGGTGCAGCCGGCTGAGGGAAGAATAACCCGTCCCGAAATCGTCCAAGTGCAGGTGGATGCGGTTGTTCTTGAGCTGGTTCAGGATCAGGTAGGCCTCGTCGAAATTATCCATGACCACGCTCTCGGTGATTTCCAGGTTGAGGTGGCCCGGATCCAGGCGGTTTTCATCCAAACACCGCAGGATGCCGGCCACCAGGTCCTCCTGGATGAACTGGCGGGCCGAAAGGTTCACCGACACGGAGAACCCGGGATGGTTTGACTGGGCCTTCAGCCATTCCGCCCTCTGGCGGCAAGCCTCCTGGAGGACCCATTCGCCGATGGGCATGATGAGCCCCGTTTCCTCGGCCAGCGGGATGAAATCCGAGGGCGACACCAATCCCCGCTCGGGGTGGTTCCACCGCAGGAGCGCCTCAAAACCGCTCAATTCCCCGTTCTCCAGGGAAACGATGGGTTGGTAGTAAAGCAGGAACTCCCGGCGCTCCAAGGCATGGCGCAGGTCCGTTTCCAGCCTCAGGTTTTCCACCACGCCGGCCCGCATGGAACGGTCGAAGGCCGCATAACCCGAGATCGACCGGTGCTTGGCCCAGTACATGGCGATGTGGGCGTCCCGGACGGCCGCCTCCGCCGTGTCGTAATCGTCGGTGTCCAGGAGGATGCCCAAGCTGGCGTCCAGGAACACTTCCTGCCCTTCCAGGCGGATGGGCAGGCAGATTTCCTTCAGCATTCTTTCGGCGAATTGAAAGACCGCCGGTGACGGCATTCCGCCCCCCAAAAGCACGGCGAATTCCCCTCCGCCCAAATGGGCCGTCGTGTTGCCGCCCTTGGCCATGGACTCGAGCCGCCTTCCCACCTGGCGCAAGGCCTCGTCCCCCACCGCATTGCCGAAGGTATCGTTGATTTTTTTAAGGCCGCCCACCCCCAGGAACAGGAGCATAAAGGGCTTGGAGGGATCGGCCTTCGAATGCCCGAGGGCCTGTCCCACCCGGTCCAGGAAAAGCGCCCGGTTGGGAAGGTTGGTGATGGGGTGGAACAGTGAATGACGGAGGATCTGTTCCTCCGCCCGCCGGAGGGCCGTGACGTCGCGGAGAACCGCCACCGCGCCCTTGGCCTGTCGGGCCTCGTCCCTCAGGGGCCGGGCCGTGACGCTCAAATGGACGCCGGTGGGTACATTGTCGTTCCGCACGAAGATCTCCACGTTGTCCACATCCTCGCCTTGGAGCGCCTTAGCCAACGGCATTTCATCCGACGGGAAGGGCGTTATTCCGTCCGGAAGATAAAGGCCGTAATGTTCCACCCAGGTGGGATGGGCGCTTCCGCTGGGGCCCGACCCCAGTATTTTTTCCCCGGCCCGGTTGAAGAAGACCAGCTTGCCTTCCTCGTCCACCAGCGCCACGCCTTCCCCCATGTTGTCCAGGATGGAATTCAGGAACTCGTTGCGTTGACGGAGGGTTTCCTGGGCCTCCCGGCGTTCCAAGGCATAGCGGATGGCGCGGTCCAAAAGGTCCGGATCCAGCTTGTCCTTGTTTAAAAAATCCGCCGCACCCAGCTTCACCGCGTCCAGGTCCAGTTGCCGGTCGACCCATCCCGTCAAAAGGATGATGGGCGCCCGGGAAAGGCTCTGGAGTCCCTCCAGGACTTCCAGTCCCGTTTCCGGGCCCAAGCGGTAATCCACCAGGAACACCTGGTAAGGCGTCTTTCGAGCCAGTTCCAG
>JAICXI010000288.1 GCA_025980505.1 bacterium
CTCCAAGCCTCGGTCTCAATGACCGGGGCTTTTTTTATCAGGGACGATGTGGCAACCCCAGGCTCATCCCCCCCTTTTCGAAAGGCATCTATATACCTGACTTCCTCTCCCTTGAGGGAGGGGTTGGGTGATTTTCCCTTTCAACGAACCCACTCACCCCACCCATCTCGTTCCGTTCTTATTCGGTGAGGAGGCGCGCCATAAGGAGGACCCAGAGGAGGGCGTTGCAGGCGTGGCCGGTCCAACAAACGCGGCACTCCAACTTGTCGCGCAGGAGGATCCAGGCTAAAAAAAGGGTCATGCCGAAGGCGGAGGTGGCGGCGGAGAAGAGAAGCCACAAGGGCCGGCCCCCCACGAAGCCGGCCAGGAGGGCCGGGTAGTAAAGGACGCCCAGGGCCGAATTGGGGACGCCCAAGAGCGCGGCGTTGGGGGTGCGAAAAAGCACCTGGCATCCCCCGGCTTCCAACCGGCAGATATGGGGGCCGGTCCAAAAAGAAGGCAGGGTGCGGTAACGGCCGTAAAGGGCCACGGCGGCGGCCACCCATCCGATCCCTGTCGCCACCCAAAGAATCCCGTCGATCACCCAGGCCCCTTTCCCCCCATGGTTTGTCCTGTCCGGCTTCAAAGTGGATATATAATACGCCGGTTGTTGATTCCAAGGCAGGGTGAGGCCGCTTCCTTGAACATTCTCCACGTTTTAAGCGGGGATTTCGTCGCCGGTTCCGAAACCTCCACCGCGGTCCTCGTCGGCCGGCAAATCGGGGTTGGCCACCGGGTTTTCATCGCTTCCGGGAGCTTCCGCCACCCCACGCGGGCCCGGCATTTTCCCGTTCCTATTTACGACCGGCGGTTTTTCCGGCGGCCCTTGAACGTGTGGGCGCTTTCCCGGATCATCCGCCGGGAGAGGATCGACCTGGTGCACGCCCATTCCCGGGCGGCCAGCTGGGTTTCCTACTGGGCCTGCCGCTTCACCCGGACCGCCTATCTTTCCACCCTGCACGGCCGCCAGCACCTGCACTTTTCCAACAAGTTCTTCAACATTTACGGCCCGCGCTGCGTGGCGGTGTGCGAGGACATCCGGGACCAGATGCTGAGGGAGACCCGCGTCTTCAAACCGGACCAACTGGTGGTCCTGCGAAACGGAATGCCCCTGGAGCCGACGGCTATCCGGAGTAAGGCTTGACGTTATTCGGACCGATGCACTTGGCGTCAGTTCGCGGTTGATTTGACGTCGATCCCCCTCGCCCTACCCTCTCCCTTGAAGGGGCGAGGGTTTTTGGAAATTGACGCCAAGTGCATAGTTCCCAAGTTATTTTCGAATCGGATTATCTTTAAGTCGTTACGCCGTGACACTCCGCGGGACTCTGCGGTTCAAACGAGGTCTTATGTCGAATCCGGTTGTGCTCATCGTGGGGAGGCTTTCGGGCCCCAAGAACGACGTCATCCTTCGCATCCTCCGGGAGGTGGCGCCCCGGGTGGTGGAAGAATTCCCCGCCGTGCGGTTCCAGGTGGTGGGGGGGCCGGTGACGGCCGAGCATTGGGCCCTGCAAGAGGAGTTTCCCTGGATCCGTTTCGAGGGCCACCAATCCCGGTTGGGGCCCTATTACGGGGCCGCCACCCTGGTTATCGGCGCGGGCCGGGTGGCCCTGGAAGCCATGGGCCTCCAAAAACCGGTCGTCGCCATCGGCGAGCGCCGCTACATCGGCCCCCTGGCGCCCCCCCAAGTGGAGGCGGCCAAGGCCACCAACTTCGGCGATTGCTGGGAGGGGGAGGCGTTCGATTGGGATCGGATGGGTCGGGACATCCTCCGGCTTTTGGGGGACAAGAGGGCCCGGGACCTGGCGGCCCGGACCGGTTACGGGCTGGTGCGGGCCGAATACTCCCTGGACCGGATTTTCCCCCGGATGGAGGAACTTTACCGGGAGACCCTCTTCGAAAAAAACCTGTCCTCCTTCCACGAGCTGCCCATCCTCATGTACCACCGGGTGGCGGAAAAGCCCCCGGCCGGGTCGAAATACAACCTTCACATCCTGCGCTCCGACCTGGAAAGGCAGCTGCGGTTCCTCCAAAACCACGGCTTCACGCCGACCACCTTTGAGGACCTGCCGGCGCGGCGGGTCCCGAAAAAACCCGTCATCCTCACCTTCGACGACGGCTACGAGGACAACTACCGGAACCTTTTTCCGCTTCTGAAAAAGTACCGCATGAAGGCCGTGGTTTTCCTCCTGGGCGACCGCCGGCACAAGAAGAACTTTTGGGACATCCCCCAGGGCGAGTCGGCGGCCCAGCTTTTAACGGCGGGCCAGATCCGGCAAATGGCGGCCAGCGGCCTGGTGGAGTTCGGCGCCCATTCCCTGAACCACGTGCGCCTGACCCGCGTGGGTCCCCGGGAGGTCCGCAGGGAAGTGGAAGGCTCCAAGAGGGAACTGGAGCGCTTCCTGAAGAAGCCCGTGGTTTCCTTCGCCTACCCTTACGGCGATTTGAACGAAGAAACAAAAAAAACCGTGCGGGAAGCGGGCTATACTTTCGGCATCGCGGTGCAAAAGGGGCCCAGCCGGTTCGCGGACGACCTGATGGAAATCCGGCGGGTCCACATGTTCCCCGAGACTTCCTGGATCGAGTATTGGAAAAAAACCAGCGGGTTTTACCTGCGGTACCGCAAACTGCTAGGAAAGAATTAATGCCCATCCGCCCCCGGCATCCGAAAAGACCCTCCCTCTCGGTCGTGGTCATCACGCTCAACGAGGAACGCAATATCGGCCGTTGTCTCAAAAGCCTGCGCTTCTCCCAAAAACCCGAAGTGCTGGTGGTGGACGCGGGGAGCCTGGACGGAACCGCCGCCCTGGCCCGGAAAATGGGCGCCCGGGTTTTAACCCGGCCCTGGCGGGGTTACGCGGACCAGAAGAACTGGGCCTTGGGCCGGTGCAAGGGGGACTGGATCCTGTCCCTGGACGCCGACGAGGAACTGACCCCGGCCTTGGCGCGGGAAATCGAGGGAACGGCCGCGGAAGCCCCCGTCGGATTGGACGGCTATTTCCTCAAGCGCCGCGCCTTTTTCCTGGGCAAGTGGATCCGGCACTGCGGCTGGTGGCCCGATTCCCAGTTGAGGCTGCTTCGCCGGGGGAAGGGGAAATTCACGGACAGGCCGGTGCATGAGGGCCTGGAAGTGAAGGGCTGGACCCGGGAACTGGCCGAACCCATGAACCATTACGCCTACGAAACCCTCCGGCAATACCTGGACAAGATGAACCGTTATTCGGACCTTTTTTTAAGGGACGTGAAGCCGAAGAAAAAGTTCCTCTGGCGTTTTTACCTCGCCTTCATGCCCTTCTGGACTTTTTTCAGGATGTACGCCTTGAAAGGCGGGTTCCTGGACGGCTGGCACGG
The DNA here is from genome assembly GCA_025980505.1 of bacterium. Classification (GTDB taxonomy): domain Bacteria; phylum Oederibacteriota; class Muellerivitia; order Muellerivitales; family Muellerivitaceae; genus JAICXI01. Next base: position 3,388 of record JAICXI010000288.1, read on the forward strand.
CCTGGTGGTGTGCGGCCTTTCGGCCTTCCATGATTTCGCCAAATATGCCAAGCTTTGGGAAAGGGAAGTCCTGGAACGGGGCTGAGCCTTTTGCACCCCCTTCGCCCCGGCACCGCGGGGTGAGCCGTGAGCCCTTCGATTGGGCCCGGGGCAACCCGCCTGGATGGTTTCAATGAACTTTTTCAGCTTTGAAAAAAGAATGCTATTCCTCCGGCACCTGCAGACCTGCCTTTTCCTGGCCCTGC
>JAICXI010000326.1 GCA_025980505.1 bacterium
CGAACATGCGCTCGATCCGAGCTACGCCGAGAAGCTCGGCGTCAACGTCGCAGACTTGCTGGTCTCGCAACCCGATACCGGCGAACAGGCGCTGGAGATCACCGACATGCTGGTGCGCTCGGAAGCCATCGACGTGATCGTCATCGACTCGGTGGCGGCCCTGGCCCCCAAGGCCGAATTGGAGGGGGAAATGGGGGATGCCCACGTGGGCCTGCAGGCCCGGCTCATGAGCCAGGCCCTGCGGAAACTCACGGCCCTCCTTTCCAAGTCCAACACCTGCGCGCTTTTCATCAACCAGATCCGCGAGAAGATCGGCGTCATGTTCGGGAATCCCGAGACCACGCCGGGCGGCCGGGCCTTGAAGTTTTACGCTTCCATGCGCTTGGACGTGCGCCGGGTGGAGGCCATCAAGAACGGGGACCAGAACATCGGCAACAAGGTGAAGGTGAAGGTCGTGAAAAACAAGACGGCCCAGCCTTTCCGGGAGGGGTTCGTCGACATCATCTTCGGGGAGGGAATCTCCAAGGAGGGCTCGCTCATCGACGTGGGCGTGGACAAGGGGGTTTTGGACAAGAGCGGCACCTGGATTTCATTCGGCGAGACCCGCATCGGCCAAGGCCGGGAAGCGGCCAAAACCTTCCTGAAGGAGCACCCGGACGTCCTGGCCCAGGTCGAGAGGAAGATCAAGGAGAAGGTGGGGCTGATCCCGGCCCCCGCCGTCCCCGCGGCCGCGCCGGGCAAACCCGTTTCCGCCGAGGCTTCGACGGGCAAGCCGGCCTCCGTTGAAACGACGGCAAGCAAGCCGGCCCAGGCCCCGAGCGCGCCGGCCGGTATGGGCCAAGCCAGGCCCGAGGCCAAGGTGGACGCGAAGAAGGAGCCCGAAAAGGCCAAGGTGGCCCTGAAAAAGTAAAACCGGTCAAGGATGACTCCGAAGGGACGCGGCCGTTGCCGCGTCCCTTTTTTATTTAGGAACTATGCACTTGGCCAAGCATCGATAGAAAACCCTCGCCCCTCGGGAGAGGGTAGGGTGAGGGGTGATTGAAGCAGCCCAAACCACCCTCATCCCTGCCTTCTTCCCTCAAGGGAGAAGGTGGAAACAAAACAGCTTTGCCAAAGGCGCGGTTCCGTTTTGTTTTATGATCTCCCGCCTGTTCCAAGGCGGGACTTTTGAATACAATAGGGCCCATTCTTCTGGGAGGGAGACCATGCGCAAGCTTCTCAAGTTCGTCCTCATGGCCGGTGCGGTTTTGGTGGGGATCGCCCTGGTCGGGATGATCGGGGTGGCAACTTATATCCACGTGAAATATCCGCCCGAAAAGATGAAGGCGCTGGCCACGCAGAAGCTCTCCCAAGTCCTCCACCACCCGGTGTCCGTGGGGAAGGTGGATTTCGACTTTTGGAACGGTTTCCAGATCACCGACTTCAAGATCAGCAACCGTGTGGGATGGATGGATGGGCCCCTGGTGGAGGCCAAGGAAATTTCAATCTCCTACCACCTTTACGAACTGGTGGCCGGCTATTTCGGGGGGGAGGTTTCGCTGGGGGAAATCCGGCTGAACCAGCCTCGGATCCTGGTGGAACGCCGGGGATTGAACACGTTCAATTTTTCCGACATGACGGGCGGGCCGGCTGAAGCCGCGCCTGCGCCGTCCAAACCGGCGCCCGCCAAGGCGTCGAAGAAGGCGAAATCCAAGGGCAAGGCGAAGCCCGGGAAGAAACACAAGGTCAGCATGGCGCCCCCCGAAACCGGCTCCCCGGCAGCGGGTTCTTTTTTCGCGGATAGGGCCTGGGCGGACACCGCGGCCCCGGCCTCCGATTCCAAGTCCACGCTTCTTTTCAGCGCGGACAGCCTGAACATCCTCCATGGCAGGCTGGTTTACGTGGATGAGACCGTTTCCCCCGCCCAGAGGTCGGACCTGCAGGACCTGAACTTCCGCGTGAACCATATTTCCATGGACGGGGGGAAAACCTCCTTCACCCTGGACACCCCTTTTTCCTACAACAAGGTGGCCTACAACCTCCAAGTGGGGGGCTCCTACCGGTATTTCATTTCCAGCCAGTCGTTGAAGGAACTGGACGTCAAGGGGAAGGTCAACGACCTGGGTTTCAAGGTGTCCGGAAGCGCGGAGGACATGACCGGAAACTTCACCCCCGATTTGGATGGGGAGGCTTCCCTGGACATGTTGAAATTCTCGGGCCTGGTGCCCAAGAGCCTTTCCTCCATGCCGGAAGGCCTGGACCTGTCCGGTCCGGCCAAGGTGAACTTCCACCTGGACGGCAGCTCGAAAAAAGGCCTGGAACTCAAGGGCGTGGCCGATGGGGCCCAGTTGGCCATCCAATATAAGGATCTCTTCATTAAAGAGGCCAACAGCCCCTGCAAACTGGAATTTACCAGCGTCATGGGCCCGGATTATTACGACCTGCCTTCCTTCCAGGCGACATTCCAGGATTGGGAACTGGACGGGAATTTCCATTACCAGAACGGGTCCTATTATTCAGGCCGGCTGCATTCCAAGTCCCTGCCCTTGAAGGGGCTTTCCAAGGTGGTGCCCAAGTTCAAGAAGGCCACCTTCTCGGGGGCGGCGTCGTTGAACGTGAAGGTCTACCAGAAGTTGGGCAAGATCCAAACCCTCGATTTGGAAGGCCAGGCGGGCTTGAAGGGCATCGGCGTTTCCCTGCCGGAGGATCCCCATTTGTTCCAGGATTTCAACGGCACCATCCTGTTCAAAGGCCCCCTGGTCAGGATGACGGGAGCCACCTTCCAGACTTTCGAGGGAACGGGCGGGGCCTCGTTGGCCGCGAACCTGGTGACCACGGCCTACAGTTACGCCTTCAACCTCAAGAGTGTTTCGGCCCAGGAAGCCATCGACGGATGGGTGGACGCGGCCGTTACCAAGGACCCGAAGGACTACAAGGACAAGCTGTTCGGCTCCTTGAGCCTCAATTACCAAGGCACGGGCCGGGGCCTGGGGGCGGAAGCCATGATCTCCAGCGCCGCGGGGTCGGGCGTTTATGTCATTACCGACGCCAAGGTGAAGGGCCTGGCCGCGGTCAAGACCCTCAACGGTTTCTTCAAGGATAAGGGCGACGAAATCCAATTCGAAAAAATCAACGGAACACTGGCCATGAAAAATAAGGTGTTTTCCTATACGGCCAACAACACGGGCAAGGTCGGCGCCATCCGCGTGGCGGGCGGCGTCAACGCCGACGGCGTTTACACGCCGGACATGAAGGTCCAATGCGACCTGAAAAAGGATTTCATCGATTCGAACC
>JAICXI010000380.1 GCA_025980505.1 bacterium
CAAATGTCCGGCATCCATCAACCTCGATTTTCGGTGCCCGGGATGGGGAAACCCAAAGCCGCGGAGCGTCGGCGGCATCCAAACAAAAGGGGACAAGTCACATGAACGGCATTCTCGAAGGTTTCAATCTCCTCCTCCACGGCGGCATCATGATGGTCCCGCTGTTGGCCTCCTCCCTGCTAGCCTTGACGGTCATGATCGAGCGTTGGAAGGCCTTCCACCGGCGTTACGCGACCCCGCCGGGTTTCATCGCCGTCGTCCTGGAGAAAGCGCGGAAAGGCAAGACCGGGGACGCGGCCAAGGCCTGCCAGGGCCGGGAAATCCCCGTGGCCGCGGTCCTCAAGGCCGGGCTGGAGCACTTCCAAAACCCCTCCGATGAAATGGAAATCGCCATGAAGAACGAGGCGGAAAGTTGGGTGCCCGTCCTGGAAAAGCGGGTGCACGTTCTGGACACGGTGATCACCATCGCGCCCCTCATGGGCCTTCTGGGAACCATCATGGGCATGATGTCGTCCTTCCAGGTCCTGACCCAAAGCGGGGTGGACGACCCCTATTCCATCACCGGCGGCATCGCCGAGGCCCTGGTGGCCACCGCCACCGGCCTGGTGATCGCCCTTGTCTGCGTCATCGCCCACAACTATTTCAACACCTTGATCAAGAACTTCATCTACGAGATGGAATCGGCCGCGTCGCGCCTGATGGAAGCCCGCATGGCCTCGGACCGGAGAAAGCGCTGATGCAAATCCGTCAAAGGCCCGTCAAGCGGGTCCGCATCGAGATCATCCCCATGATCGACGTTATCTTTTTCCTGCTGGTGTTTTTCATGGTGGCTTCGCTGGCCATGACCCGCGTCAACAGCATCAAGGTGGCGCTGCCCAGGACCGCCGGCGCGCCGGAAAGCCTGAAGCAAAACATCATCCTGACGGTGAGGAAGGACGGTTCCATACTGGTCAATAAGACGCCCGTGACCCTGGACACCCTGGGCGGCCGCCTGGTTTTCGAGATGCAGGCCGACCCCCAGGCCGTGGTCATCGTGAACGCCGACGAGGGCGCCGGATACGGCCCGGTGGTGGAAGCGATGCAGAAGGCCAAGGAAGCGGGCGTGCGCAAGTTCGCCCTGGTCACCGAAGCGGAAAAGGGGAAGTAACCATGCCGCCGGTCCCCTCCTATCCCGCCGAGGAACGCAAGCGGCTCCTTCAAGCGTCCGGAATGGCCCTGGGTGCGGAGCTGCTTTTCGTTTTGGCCCTGGGGTTGGGCCACCCGCCGGCCTTCCGGAGCCCCTTCGATTCAGCCCAATACCTGGACGCCCAAATCCTGCGGCTGCCCCAGGACGCCCACTTAAGCGCCGCGGCGGCGGCCACCCCGGACGATGGTATCTTTTATAACCCCCGGCGGAAACACCCGAAGACGGTGAAAAGAGCCGCCCCCCCGAAGACCCCCGGGCAAAACCAGGTGAAGGCCGCTCCCGGCCCGGGCCCCATCCACGGGCCCGTGGCCCTTTATTCCCCGGCCCCGGTCATTCCGGGTTATTTAAGGAACCAAAACCTGAAGGCCAGCGTGGTCATCGAGTTCCTCATCACGGCCCAGGGCCTGGTGACGCCGCGGCTGCTTGACTCCAGCGGCAGCGGGGAACTGGACGCCATCGCCTTGAGCACGGTCTCGAAATGGCGGTTCAAGCCCGCATCCCGGGGCGACCTGCCGATCGATTCCAAGACCCGTCTCCGGATTCTTTTCGAGGTTTATTGAGTTGCCGCCGGGACTCAGCGGTTGGAGACAATCCCATCCTTGACCAGTTCCACCAGGCTTACGGTCTTGTAATCGGCGGGCGGGTTGAAGTTATCCGCGCCGAAGGAGCGGGGTGCGACGCCCAGGACTTTGAAACGCACCGAGGCCTTGCCCTTGGCGTAAAGGACCTCCGCCACGGGCAACTGGGATTCCGAAAAATTCTCCTGGAAAGCGGCGGTATCGGCCCCCAATTGGGCCAGGACCGAATCCCCCAGGTCCACCGCCAGGTGGGCCAGGCTGCGAAAGGTATTGTAGTCCTTCCCCTCCATGCCCGCCTGGAGCGGGTCCGTCACCCATACTTCCCGTGCCTTTTTCCCTTTTAAATCCGTGACATATTCATCACAGGCGAATCCGCCTTGGACGACTCCCTTGCCCTTCAAAACCGGCGTCCCATTGAAGAAGGCCCGGGCGCTGTTTTCGGCGATGGCGAAGGTTCGCCGCGCGTTCGATCCGTCCACGCGCCCCTTGAGTTGCCCGGAGGCGACGGCAAGCAGCAGTTTGACGCCCGTCTGGTCGTCGGCGGTGAGCGGCAAAACGGTCTTATGCAGGTGGTCCACCAGTGTCAATTGGGAGGTTTCCCGGTCATAGATCAAAGCGCCGTCGGCGTTCGGCCCCCTGAAGTCCACGCGCATTTTGTCGTGGTCGATGGAAGCCTGCACGTTCACCCAGGCGTCCTTGTAGGTTTCGCTTTCCAGGCGGGCCCTCAACTCGGTCCCGGCCCACGCCGGATGCGCGGGCAAGGCCAGGAACGGCAGGAAGCAGGCTGCTTTCAAGGAATTTTTCACCGGGCCATCATAGCTGAACTTCCCGGGAATTGCTCAAGGGGGATTTCCACCGGGAACGGCCCGCTGGAAAAGGGACGCGGAAACGGTTTACAGTCCTTTATGTTCCATTTCATCCAACTCCTCCCCGGCTTTCAATTAACATGGGTCCGCTTGAGGATAAAAGGAGGATG
>JAICXI010000070.1 GCA_025980505.1 bacterium
AGCGTTACGGCGTGGACGACAGCGACTTGTTGCTTGTCACCACGCCCTCGGGCATTTTCAACAAGCACAAACATACGCCGCCGGACGACTTCCTTTCGGTGGCCCGCAGCGAACTCAAGCTCATGCAACGCATCAGTCCCTCCGTGGCTTTCCTGGACATGGACTTGCCGGTCTCGCCGGCGGACATCGGCCAGGGCTTGTTGGATGAAAAAGGGCAGCCCCGTTGCAAAGTCGCGGTTTTCGGAAGGGGGGCCTTCTCCTCCGGCAAGCATGATTTCAAGCCCGAATCCTTTTGGACCGACCCGGGGCTGCACCAGGCTTTCCAAAAGTACCTGGACGGGGGAGGTTGCATCCTGCTGGGGCCTTCCTATCCGAACCGGGAGGTCCTGCCCGACTGGCTGGTTTCCATGACCGGCGGCGGGTGGGAGGAAGGCATCGTGCCCGACAAGGCGGTGGTGGCAAGTTCGGCCCGGATCCAGTCCAACCAAAAACTGCTGGATGAGGTCGACGTGGCCAACACGGTTTCCGAATCCGCCCACGCCGTCACTTTCGCCGGCGAGACTTTCGAGGACACCCAAAACCTTCCCGATGGCTTGAACGAAAGGAAAATGATCAAGGACGACGGCCGCGGATTTTCCGCCTATTACCAGTTCACGGTCAAAACCGAGCCGGGCGTCAAGCACCGGTTGTGGCTGCGCGTCAATACGGGCCGCAACATGAAAGGCATGGCGCTCCTGGTCCAGCAGGGCGAAAAATGGGTCCAGGTGGGGGTCCGGACACAAAACGACGGCGCGACCCGCCACTTCGAGGCCCTTTATTTCGACGTTCCGGCGGACCGGATTACTTCCGACCAAACGGTCTTCCGCCTCATCTCCAAAACCGGCGACGAGGTCAACACTTACCACCTGTGGATGTACAAGGTGGAAGGCGGCGCCAACCTTTCCTGGACCGAGCTTTTGGGCTTTTCCCCCAACCACAACGTGGGGGAGGTCAGCCACGGCCTCATCCCCCACGGCAAGGACTGGAAAATGCCCGTCCTTTTGTCCCAGCACCCCGAACAAGCGGCCCTGATCGTCCGAAAAATCGGGAACGGCTATCTCATCCGCAGCGAATTGTCGCTGGAGGATTCGGTCAACACGCTCAAGGCATTGATCAAGGATCAAACCCGGGAACAGCTCAAAAACGCCCTGGCCGGTTCCTGACCCGAAGGGGCAGGGCGGGGCCGGAATGTTCTTCGAGGGTCCGGTGCCGAACACCCCCAGTTCGGGCTTCGAGAAAATTTCGGGTTTTTGCCCCGGTTTTTTGGTAAAGTTGTTGGAATCCGAAAGGGTGGTTTATGCGAGCGACGGTCATGGGCCTCTTTAAAAAACCCGAAACAACCAAGGCGGCTTCCGGCGGCCACCATAAGGCCTCCCCGGTTCCCGCCGCCGCGGATACGCTCCTCAAGGTGATGCCTTCCTGGTGGGTGGTTTTGCTGGCGTACCTCCTGGCCGCCCTTTTTTGCTACCTCATCCACCAGTTTTTCCAATGGTTCCCGCCTTACTTGAAAGAAGTCTTCAAAAACCTGAGGGGGCTTCCGGAAAGCTGGGCCGACCTGGGACTCTTTTGGGCCGAGAGGGGATTGACCTGGATCGCCGTCCTGGCCGCCCTTTACCACAATCTTTGGCAATTGGGCACGCGTTACAAGCTGACATCCCACGACATCCAGGTGGAAAATTGGTTTCCGCTGCGGCGCGTCATCGCCATACCCTACGGCTCGGTGAGGCGCGTGGGGTTCCAGCAAAGCCTGGTGGGTTTGCTGTTCCGGTACGGCCACATTGAATTGGAAACCGGGAGTCCCTCCGGCCTCCTGGTCCTTTTGGATTGCCCCAAGCCCCCCCAATTCGTCGCCCTTCTCCAGCCCAAAGTCGAGGCGGCGGTGCAACCCGGCTTGGCCCATCACCGGCGGTCCACCGATCCCCAATAGCCCCGCTGACCCGTTGGAACCAAAAGTCCCTTTAAAGTGGCTGGGGATGTCCTTATAATCCCCCCTTCGCCGATTTCCCAAGGCACGTTTAAACTTGAAGGACCAGGTAATTTGAAAGGAAATGTCGTGGCTATGAAGACCACTCCCCAACGGAAATTTTCCCAAATCGGCAAGGTCACCTTGCGCGCCAAGGCCCAGGACGTCCATGTGGCGGCCGCCGAAGTGCTCATCCCGCCCAAAAAAGTAAAGGCCACCCTGCCCGGCAACAAGAAAGCCTATGAAACCGTCTTGAAGGGCCGCAAGGAAGTGGAGGCGATTCTGGACCACGAGGACCGGCGCCTGTTCGTGGTGGTGGGGCCCTGTTCCATCCACGACCCCCAGGCCGCTTATGAATACGCGGTCAAGCTTAAGCGGCTTTCCGGCCTGGTGAAGTCCACCTTGGTCCTGCTCATGAGGGTTTACTTCGAGAAGCCCCGCACCACCATCGGTTGGAAAGGGCTCATCAACGACCCGGACATGAACGATTCGTTCCATATCGAAAAGGGGATTCTACTGGGCCGCCGCTTGCTCCTCAAGTTCGCCGAAATGGGCCTGCCGACCGCCACCGAGGCCTTGGACCCCATCATCCCGCAATATATCGCCGACCTCATCAGCTGGTCGGCCATCGGCGCCCGCACCACCGAGTCCCAGACCCACCGGGAAATGGCCAGCGGCCTTTCCATGCCCGTGGGTTTCAAGAACGCCACCGACGGCAGCACCCAGGTGGCGCTGAACGGAATCAAGTCCGCGCGCACCTCCCATCATTTCCTCGGCATCAACCCGAACGGGCAGACCGCCGTTTTCCGGACCACCGGCAACCCCTACGCCCATGTCGTGCTCCGGGGCGGAGCCAAACCGAATTACGACCCGGCTTCCATTCAAGCCTGCGAAAAGGCGTTGGCGGCGGCCGGCTTGCCCGGAAATATCGTGGTGGATTGCAGCCACGGCAACTCCAACAAGGACTACAAGCTGCAACCCGTGGCCTTCAATTCGGTCCTGGATCAAATCGAGAAGGGGAACGAATCGGTGGTGGGCTTCATGTTGGAAAGCAACCTGAACGAGGGCAACCAACCCCTCCAAAAGGACCGGTCCAAACTGAAGTACGGCGTTTCCATCACCGACGCCTGCATCAACTGGGTTACGACCGAGGAACTGCTGCTTTCGGCCCACCAGCGGCTGAAGAAGCTGTGGAAGAGATAGAAAAGTAAAGCCAGGGATGGGGAGTTAGGAGTGAGGAATTCAAAGTCGAACCCGATTTTTCACCCCGCGGGCCGTTCCACCCCCTTCTCCCCGCTCCCCGTTCCCAACTCCATTCGATCCCGGGGGAATTAAATTGGCCTCCTTCCCAAAAGTCCGATTTTTTACCTCCCGGCTCGCCCAATGGCTTTTCAAGACCCGAGGCTACGGGACGAAAAACATCCCGGCCACGGGGCCTTTCGTGGTGGTGGCCAACCACGCGAGTTTTTTGGACCCATACCTGATCGGCTATACCAGCCTTGAAAGGGAAGTGGGGTTTATGGCCAAGGAGGAACTCTTCCGCATCCCCCTTTTCGGCGGCTTTATCCGGCGTTGCGGCGCTTTCCCGGTCAAACGGGGTTCGCGGGACCAGGAAGCCATCCGGCAATTCCACGATTTCCTCAATTCCGGGAAACCCCTTGTGATTTTCGTGGAAGGCACCCGGACGCTGGACGGGGAACTCCAACCCGCCAAGAAGGGTTCGGGTATGCTCCTTTACAACGCCCAAGTACCGGTGATTCCGGCTTACATCGCCGGGTCCTTTCATTGCTGGCCCAAGGGTAAACTGTTACCCCGGAGGGGGTCCACCTCGGTGACTTACGGTCCCGCCATTCCACTGGATGACCTTTACGGGGAAAATCCGGAAAGGCCGACTTACGCCAAAATCGCGGCGCGGGTGATGGAACACATCGCCAAGCTGCGTCCTGCCGGCCCCGCTTCCTCCGGGGCGCCTTCTTCGGGAGCCTGACCCCGACCCGCCCGACCCCGCGTTATTTGAATCGGGTATTCCCGCGAAAAACTTACCCGAATGAGAAGTCCGCCCCGCATCCGCCGTGTTAAAACGTTTCGAAACTTCAACACTTTTTCCCGAAAGAGTTTCCTCCCCTCCGGCCTCTGATGTAGAATATGGGCTCCTTTAACTAACTTTTCTCCTCTTCGGAGTAAGAATTTGAGGTTGACCATGTCCGAATCACCCACACAAGAAATGACAATGGAAGAACTTTTAAACGAAGAACAACGCGTGGCCCGTGGCCAGGTTGTCACCGGGCAAATCATCAAGATCGGCGACGACGAAATCATCGTGGATGTGGGCTATAAAACTGAAGGCGTCATTCCCAAATCCGAATTCCTGGACATCACGGGCGAACTCACCGTCAAAGAAGGCGACAAAGTGGAGGTGTCCGTCGAGCGCATGTCCGACTCCAACGGACGCCTGAGGCTTTCCAAGCGCAATGTGGACAAAAGCCGGGTCTGGCAGAACCTGGAGGAATTGCACCATTCGGGCGGCCTTGTCAAGGGCCGGGTCACCCGCAAGGTGAACGGCGGATACCGGGTGGACTTGGGCGTGGTGGAGGCTTTCCTGCCCGCCAGCCAGGTTTCCCTCCAAAAAGGTCCGGATTCGGAAGACCACCTGGAAAAAATCTACGAATTCAAGATTATCAAGCTGGACCGGGGCCGTTCCAACGTGGTGGTTTCCCGCAGGCCGGTGCTGGAACTGGCGCGGGATGAAAACCGGCAGAAGCGCCTGCAGGAATTGAACCCGGGTGATGTTGTGGAAGGCCGGGTGAAAAGCATCGTCAGTTACGGCGCCTTCATTGATTTGGGAGGGGCGGACGGCCTGCTCCATATCGCGGACATCGACTGGGGAAGGGTCAATAAAGTCGAGGACTTCCTCAAGGCCGAGCAGCACCTCAAGGTCATGGTGCTCCAGGTGGACAAGGAAAAGGGAAAAATTTCCCTGGGCATCAAGCAAATGTCGACCGATCCCTGGACCCTGGCGGAGAAAAGCTACCGCGTGGGCCAGATCGTGGACGTGGAAGTCACCCACTTCGCCGATTACGGCTTGTTCCTGAAGACCCAGGACCATTTGGAAGGCTTCTGCCACATCACCGAGGTTTCCTGGTCCAAGAAGCTCAAGAAACCCGCGGAGCTCTTCAAGGTGGGGGAAAACCGCCAGGCCCAAATCATCGAAATCGACTTTGAAAAACGGAAAATCAATTTCAGCTTCAAGCGGTTGGAAAAAAGCCCGTGGGAGAATGTGACCCAGCGGCATGCGATCGGTTCCAACGTCCAGGCCACGGTGACCAACATCACCGATTTCGGCTTGTTCATGGAAATCGAGGACGGCCTGGAGGGCCTGCTGCACCAGTCCGACATCACGTGGGACAAGCGCGTCAAGAACCCGCAAAAGGAATTCAAAATCGGCCAACCCTTGTCGGTCAAGATGCTGGCCATCGACATGGAAAAGAAGAGGATCTCCCTCGGGCTGAAACAAGTGGAAGGGGACCCCTGGGACAAAGTCGAGGAAAAATACAAGGCCGGCCAGGTTTTGACCGGTAAGGTCAACCGTTTGGTCGAATTCGGGGCCTTTGTGGAATTGGAAAAAAATATCGAAGGCCTGGTCCACAAGACCGAAATCGCCAACCCGGCGCCCAAGAAACTGGAGGATGCGCTGAAACCCGGGGACGAGGTCACCGCCAAGGTGCTGTCCGTCGACCCCAGCAAGCGCCGCATCGCATTGAGCATCAAAGCCCTCGTTCAGGGCGAGGAGGGCGGGCCGGAGGAAGTCAGCGACGAGCATGCGGTCCACCGCAAGACCAGCGCCTTCCAAAAGATGCTCAAGAAATTCCTGAAGAAGGCCAAGGCCGAGAACGGAGAAGAAGAGGAGGACGAGATTTAAGTTCGAAAGGTCCGACCATTTCGCCCGGCCGGCTTTCCCGAGCCCTTTATCCTCCGATAAAGGGCTTTTCTTTTTCCGCCGGGCCTGTGAAACCATCCGGGATGGGGGAGCCTCCGGCCGCGGAAAGAGGTTGAAACCGACCTGCCGGGGGTCATAATCGTCATTTGGAATGAAGACGGCCTTGCGGCCCCTTGACCTCTTCTTTAAACTTACGGGACTGAAATCCACGGAAGCGAGAAAGCCCACGCATGAACTTGAACGGCCGGTTTTTTCTGGCGCGGTTGATCGGCGTCCTGTTCCTGGCGGCCGTCCCGTCAAGGGGCCGGCCTTCGGGGATCACCCCTCCGTCCCCCACGGACGAGGGCAGGGCCCTTCTTAAATCCCGCGCTTACCGCCTGGCCATGGAACGGTTCCTCCTGGTGCAGGAAAAAAGCGAGAACTACATCGAACAGGCCCAGGCCTTGCGCTTGATCGGCGAGACCCAGTTCCGGGAAAAGGACTATTCGGCCGCCTACCAGGCTTACCAGCAATCGCTGCATTTGTACCCCCTTTCCACCGGCGCCCTGGGGCTGGAATTCAAGTCCGCCGTCTCCTTGGTCTACCTCAAGAATTACAAGTCGGCTATCGCCAAATTCAGGGAACTGGAAAAACGCGCCTTCGAGCCCGATACGCTTTCCGACCTCCATTTCTGGGAAGCCGAATGTTATTTCCAACTGGAGCAGTATGGGGACGCGGGCGGCGAGTATCAAAAAATCCTCGATCAGAATCCCCGGTACCGTTACGGCGAATTGATCGGCTACCTCCAGGCCTGGTGCTTTTTCCAGCAAAAGGATTATGAAAAAGCCCTGGGCGGCTACCAAAAAATCGTGGAAAAAACCCGGGAAGAAGCCTTGAAGAAGCTGGCCCTTTTCCAAGTTGCGGAAACCCAGTACCGGTTGGGACGCTACGCGGAGGCCCAGGCCACCTACGGGCAATTCCTCAAGGATTATGAAAAGGATTTCTTATACGTCCCGGCCCTTTACGGCCTGGGCTGGACCTTTGAGAAGGAGGGGAACCCGGAAAAGGCCATCGGGGCCTTCACGCGCATCACGCAAGAATTTCCCCAACACGCCCTGGCGCCCTGGGCGGCCTTGCGGGAGGGGGTCGAGGATTATGCCCAAGGCGAGATGGACCGGGCCCGGAAGGCCTACAGCTTGGGACTTCAATTGTCCCCGGGCAAGACTCCGGCCGATATGCTGGAATATGGGCTGGGTTGGCTGGAATATGCGGATCAAAAATACGCGGAGGCGGAGGGGCATTTTTCCAATGTCGTCCATTTTTCGCCTCCCAGCGACCTTCAGGGGGACGCCCGATACCTGTTGGCGGGATGCCTTTACCTCCAGGGAAAATACACGGACGCCAAAACCATTTATGGCCAGGTTTCGGAAAGCGGCGCGCCGTTCGACCTTTCCTTGGCCGCGGCCTATTGGCAAGGTTGGTGCGATTACGCCCTCGGGAACTACGATTCGGCTTTGGGGCGTTTCAAATCCCTCGCCCCCAAGACCAACGGCGATTTGAGGACCCGGTCCTTCTGGGCCACGGCCGAATCCGAATTTCAATTGAAGCGGTATGACGAAGCGGCCGGCCTTTACCGGCGGGCCCTGGAGGACCAGCCTTCCGGCGCATTGGCCGTGAACTGCCAATCG
>JAICXI010000314.1 GCA_025980505.1 bacterium
AGAGGCGGCCTCCGACGAGTTTGAGGCCGCGCTTTGGGAGGCGGAGGAGAAGGGATTTTCCCTCGAGGAAGGCGCCGGGATGTGCCTCTTTTCCCTGGAGGGGATCGGCTTGACGGGGGCACCGGCCGGCATGACCCCGACCTATTGGGCCTTGAAATTGTGGAGTGGGATGATCCACGGCAAGATATTGAACGTTGAAACCCAGATTCCCAACCTTTCGGCTTACGCCACGCAGGACCCGCGGACCCGTGATGTGACGCTCTTGATTGTGAACAAGGGCGACCGCTATTCCCGGCCCAAAATGCAGTTCAACGGCAAGGAAGCCGACTTGATGGTGGACGCGGGGCTCGATCAACGGTTTGATTATGAGATTCCTTCCTATTCCATTTCCCTATTGAAGGTCAAGGCCGACCGTTCCCCTGGACAAGCCCTGCTTTATACGTCGAAAATGGCCCGGACCGGCAATGAGCCGCTGTTGACCGGAATAAGGCCCTGGTGATCCCGGGGGAAGGCTTTGGTTGTAATGCGGTTGAGAGTACCCGGAACAGGTTGAAATTCCGGAATGGGATTTGGGGAAAATGAACCGAAATTGGAACGACGTAAAATACGGCAAGACAGTGGAGCCCTGGGTACGTCCCGTGGATTCATTGGTCCTGCTGTACCAGTTGGTGATTTCGGCCGTCCTAGGGATGGGAAACCTTCCGGCCGACCTCAAAATGCGCCTTTGGGGTTATCATGCCCTGTTTTTCCTGGCCTTGTTGGTGGGACTTTGGAATACCCGCCATTTCTCCAATCCCCTGGTGCGGTTCTTCCGGGAGTTTTATCCCTTGATTGCCATGCTTTTTTTTTACAAGGAAATCGGACTGCTGGTGCATTCCTATTTCGATTGGACGCTGGATGACTGGCTTTTGGGCGTCGATAATGAAGTGGGGAAGATCGGCTTCCGGATATGGAATTTCCAGCAATTTTACCCGCCATCCCGGATTTTGAACGAGTTCTTCAGCGTCGGGTATGGTTTTTATTTCATCCTCATGCCTTTGTCGGCGTTGGTTCTGTACTTCCGGGCCCCGCTTTCCAAATTCCGGGTTTTCATGTTTTCCCTTTGCTTCACTTACTACCTTCACTACCTGATTTTTATTTTCCTCCCGGCCGAGAGCCCGCGCTTTTTCATGCCGGGCCTGAGGGAGTCGCTGCAGGGTTATTTCGTCTCGGACTGGCTCCAACAGGCGGTGGAAAAGAACGCCTTTCCGGGAGGGTCTTTCCCCAGTTCCCACATCGCCGCGGCGGTCATCTGCTTCAGGGCTTATCCTTACCTTGGGAAATGGCGTTTCCCCGTGCTTTTCCTGACCATGGCCATGTTCGCCGGCACCATCTACGGGCGCTATCATTATTTCATTGATGTGGTGGCGGGTTTCGCGGTAGGCTTTTGCTGTTATTTCCTGGCTCCCTGGCTCGAGAGGAATTGGCCCTTGGCTGCCGATGAGGAGGGTTTTGTTTTCGGATTCCGGAAGAAGAATTCGTTGCTTAAAGAAAATTGACCAGTGAACCGTCACCGGCATCAAGACGACCGGGGGGGCCGTGAGCGAGCAAGAAAAACACTTAACCGAGGCCGAAAAGCAAATCCGGAGACTGGAGTCCCTGCGCCATCAGCGCGAGCAAGGGACCCAGAATTCCAATGAAAAAGCCTATCCGCCCGCCAAGACCATGGCCGAGCAAACCACCGACAAGCTGAAGTCTCTCCGGGACCGGGCCCGGCAACCCTCCGGTCCCCGCCGGACCAAAATTGAAGGCAAGCAAAAGAGCTCCAAGCTTACTTTCCACCAGATTCGGGCTTTGGAACAAATCACGGCCCAGGACAAGCGTTTGAGGGGCAGCGCGGTCACCCGAATCGCCTTGAACCGCCTGTTGGGACTTGAGAATTCCATGGAAGAGAACGAATTGGAATCCCGCTTGAACGAAATCTTGCGACAACTCAAAAGCAGGCCTTGAAAACCTTCCGAAAATGGGTGCACCATGGTCTTTTTCATTTTCGTTAAGGCCCTCCTTTCATGAAATTACTGGTCAACGGTGAAAACAAGGAATTTTCCGACGGCATCTCCTTGGAAGAATTGATCCGGCAATTGGGAGTCCGCAAGGAAACGGTGGTGGCGGAAGTGAACCGCCGGATCGTTCAAGGCGATCAAAGGGCCGGGTGGAAGCTATCGGACGGCGACCAGGTGGAGCTCATCCAATTCGTCGGCGGGGGTTGAAGGCCGACCCTTCGGGCGGCCGAAGGTTGAATTTTAAATAATGTTGAGGGATGAATTTCGGTTGTTCCCGCAGAGCGGGGACTTCGATCATTTGAAATTTGGGATTGAAAATTCAAAATTGGATTCGGGGTTCAAATGGTAACGGCACTTGAAAATAAACAGGCGCAGGATAGCTACCAAATCAACGGCAAAACCTTCACCTCCCGACTGCTGGTGGGGACGGGGAAGTATGCCACGGCTGAATTGATGGCCCAGTGCCTGGAAGCCTCGGGGACCGAAATCGTGACCGTGGCCTTGCGCCGGGTCAACCTGGACAGCAAGGGTGAGAAAACCCTGCTGGATTTCATCGATCCCAAGAAATACACGGTCCTGCCCAATACGGCAGGTTGTTATAGCGCGGAAGAAGCCATCCGCGTGGCGCATTTGGCGCGCGCCACGGGTATTTCGGAATTCGTCAAACTGGAAGTCCTTCACGATGAGAAGACGCTCCTGCCCGACCCCATTGAGACCCTGGAAGCCACCCGCGTCCTCGTCAAAGAAGGCTTCACGGTCATGACCTATACTTCGGACGACCCGGTCATGGCGCAAAAGCTGGAACAAGCCGGGGCCCATGCGGTCATGCCCGCCGGTTCCCCCATCGGCTCGGGCCAGGGCGTGCTGAACCCCAACAACATCCGCATTATCCTGGAAAAACTGAAGTGCCCCGTTTTGGTCGACGCAGGGGTGGGTTCGGCGTCCGATGTGGCCGTTGCCATGGAGTTGGGCGTGGTGGCGGTGTTGTTGAACACGGCCATCGCCCATGCCAAGGACCCCCTGAAAATGGCCAAGGCCATGCGGCACGCCACTGAAGCCGGACGGTTTTCCTACCTGGCGGGGCGCATCGCGAAAAAACTTTACGCGCAGGCCTCCACACCAGAAAAGGACTTCTAAAAACGAATTTTGAATTATTAATTCTAAATTATGAATTGTTGTGAACTTTCGATGGGAAATTCATCGAAAGTTTCCTAAACTCAAAATTGAGAATTCAAAATTCATAAGGGAACCTCTAAAAATTGATTGAAAAGAGGCGGCGTGGTCGGTACAAGGAAGAATCAGCGTTAGAAGAGCTGAAAAACTCCTTGGGATGAGGTACCTGCGATGGGCCAGACCGGATTTTTTGATCTGCAAGACCGCC
>JAICXI010000458.1 GCA_025980505.1 bacterium
GGATTGCAAAAGGGCGAGGTGTTGGATATCCGCCTTCAAAAGGGGAGCGTCGAATCGGAAGTTGTTTCAACGGAACTTGAAAAAGAATAAAATGACGTCGATTCAAACCACGGGAGATTTCATGGCCAATCCATCGTCGTTCGAGGACTCACTCGCCAAGCTGGAGCAGATCGTGGAGAAGATGGAGTCGGGGGACCTCAAGCTGGAGGATTCCTTGAAACTCTTCGAAGAAGGCATGAAGCTCACCAAGGAATGCAACCAGCGCTTGAACGAGATCGAAAAGAAGGTCAAGCATCTCCTCAAATCCGCCTCGGCCAAATCCAAAGACGACGAATCCAAGGATTAGACCGAATGCCTTTTCCCCTGAAAGCCTACCTGGAACAAAAGCGCCGTGGGGTCGACCAAGGCCTTCGGCGTATTTTCCGCGACGGTTCCGGCTGCCCCAAGGCCCTTTGGGACAGCATGAAGTACAGCGTCTTTGCCGGGGGCAAGCGGCTGCGGCCCGTCTTGTGCCTGGCCTCCGCCGAAGCCGTGGGACTTCCGGAAAAAGACGCGTTGCGCATTGCCTGCTCCCTGGAACTGATCCACACTTACAGCCTGATCCACGACGACCTCCCGGCCCTGGACAACGACGATTACCGCCGGGGGCGGAGGACCAATCACAAGGTGTTCGGCGAAGCCATGGCCATCCTGGCCGGCGACGGCCTTCTCACCCTGGCCTTCGAATGGGTCTCGGACCCGGAAGCTTACCCCCGGCCCCGCCGCGGGAACCTGCCCCGGGTGGTGCGGGAACTTGCCCATCACGCGGGGTATCCGGGCATGGTGGGGGGGCAGGTGGACGACGTGCTTTCGGAACGGAAAAAACCAAGCCTTTCCCGGGTGCTTTCCATCCACCGGCGCAAGACCGGGGCGCTTTTACTCTCCAGCGTGCGGCTCCCGGCCCTTTTGGCGGGTACGGCTGGTCCGCGCTTGAAGGCCCTCACGAAATACGGCCAATGCGCGGGCCTGGCTTTCCAGATCGTGGACGACGTCTTGAACGAGGTGGGCGACAGCAAGGAACTGGGGAAGTCCGCGGGCAGCGACCGGGACCGGGGCAAGATGACTTATCCGGCGGCCGCGGGGCTGGAACGCTCCAAGAGGAAAATCGGGCGGCTGACGGAAGAAGCGGTGGGTTCCCTGGCCCTTTTCGGCCCCAAGGCGGCCCCGCTCAGGGCCCTGGCGGAGTACATGGCGGAAAGAACCAACTGACCTTGACCGGCGGCGGACGGTTTTCAAGCCGGCGGCCGGCTTCTTGAAATCCGCGGTGACCGTCCGCGGAATGATGGAGAGGGGGGAAACCCTAATGAATCCATTGTCTGAAATTGTCAACTCGAAGATTTTTTCCGCCACCTGCACGGCTTGGACCGTGGCCCAGGGCTTAAAAGTGTTGATTTACTTTTACAAGCACCATAGAATCAACTTCCGCCTTTTTGTGGGTACGGGAGGCATGCCCAGTTCCCATTCGGCTTTCGTCTCCTGCATGGCCACGACGATTGGGTTGGACGCGGGTTGGAATTCGCCGGTTTTTCTCCTGGCCTTGGGGATCGCCGTGGTCATCATGTCGGATGCGGCGGGTGTTCGAAGGGCGGCGGGCCAACAAGCCAAAATCCTCAACGAAATCATGGAAGATTTCTACAGTTCCAGGCCGGTTCCCCCCCAGCGGCTGAAGGAACTCCTGGGCCATACTCCCATCCAGGTTTTTGTGGGCGCGTTTATCGGAATCGGCATCGGTTTCTTTTTTTACCGGGTGCTTTAAGGCGACCGGAGGCCCCGGTTGACGGCGGAACAAGTGGAACACACCAGCGAAGGAGTCCAGGCGGTTTTATGTACGAATATTTGAACCACATCCAGACGCCCGACGACCTGCGGGCCCTGCCCGTAGAGGTCCTGCCCAAGGTGGCGGAGGAACTGCGGGACTTCCTGGTGACTTCGGTTTCCAAGACCGGGGGACACCTGGGCGCCAGCCTGGGCACGGTGGAACTCACCTTGGCCCTCCATTACGTCTATGACACGCCCCAGGAC
>JAICXI010000454.1 GCA_025980505.1 bacterium
CCCGGCCCCGGTCCCTGAAACGCCCGAACAACGACTCCAAAACCGGTTCGCAAAAAACCGTCTCCAGGGCCACCCGCGTGGCCTGGTTTTGTTTCTCGAAAAGGGGCGGGGTTTTTTCGGCCAGTTCCTTCAGGAGCCGGACGGTCCCCAAAAGTTCCTCCCAATCGGGGGAAGACAGTTCCTGGGGGATCCAATCCTGGACCAGGGTCAGCGCGAAGGGGTAAAGGGCGGGCCGCCGTATTTCCTCCAACAGGCGCCGCAGGTTCCGGAAGCCCTCCAACTGGAGAGGACGGGAAAGCCGGTTCCACTGGATCCGGTTCAATTGCCGCAAGGCCAGGGCCTGCGGTTCTTCCTCCGGCGAAAAAACCATTTCCCAGAGTTTTTCCCAAAGGGTCTCGAAAACCTCCGCCCGCTCAAGTTCCTGGAGTTGGGGCAGCCTTTGGGCCACTTTTTCTTCCAGGAGGGGGTCCTCCAACAGGCCCCATGCGCCCGACTCAACCGCACTGAGGACCGGGTCGGTCTCAAAAAGATTTTCCTGCTCGGGCGCCTCCAAAGCTTCAGGTGCCGTGGCCGGGGTACCCTCACCGGAAGCTCCGCCCGGGTTCGCCGGGGACGGGGTTTCCCCCGGCGGAAGGGGGCCCTCGCCGGAAACCGCCCACCCTTCCTTTGGCGCCTCCTCCAAACTTACCCCTTGGCTTTCCCCCAGAAGGACCAGCTTCTTTAAAAGCTCGTCCATGCTCACTTGCGCTTCCTTCAACTCGGCCGGTTTCCGGATCGAGGCCAGGGCCCCTTTCAGGGCCAGGAACCCGCCCAGCAATTCCCGCCAAGGCCGCGCATCGTCCGTTCCCTTCCGTTCCCCGGCCACGCCGGCCATGCCTTCGCCGCCAACCCAGGCACCCATGTTTTCCATGAGCCGTCGGGCCACCTCCTGTTTATTGTGGTCCGGTTTCACACGGCTGAAGATCTGGAGGAAATACTGCAGGGCCTCCAGGGCTTCCTGCAGGTTTTGCTCGCCGGGGGCGCCGCTGTCGGCCTGCACGACCACCTCCCCTTCGGACAGGGCCACGAAAACCTTTTCATTGACGCGGATGTGCTCCAGGGACTGTTGGACCAGGGCTTGGGCCAGGGACATCCCGGAAGGGAGGGCCTTCGGTTTGAGGAGTGAAAAGAGGGACCGCATTTCATCGGCGGCCAACCCCTTGAGGAAGGTGAGGCTGTGGATCTTGTGGGTTAGGAAGAGGTCCTTGAGCATATTGGTGGAACCGGCCAAACGCTCGTCCAGGGGGCTTCCTTCCACCACCAGCCGGCCCTCCGACTCCCCGACGGCCACCGCAGGCAGCGTCTCAAACAACCGTCCCAATACTTCCAGCAGCCGCTCCAGGGACTGGGTCACCATGGCGTTCTCCGAGGAATAAAGGAAAAAATTGGAAAGGGAGACCCGCAATTCGCGGACCGCGATGGAAGCGGACTGGATCTGGTCGGGGTTAAGCATGGGGTTTCATTTTAGGTTCAAATCGGTCATGGGAATAAAATTCTAGGCAGAAACCCGCAGTTCCTTTCTGAGCCAAATCATGTTTAAACCTGGAAAAGACCCTGGAATTCCGGGATATTTGCCGTTCGATTTTCCAAGACCCTTCCAACCCACTATTCGGATCTTTCGGGGTTTGCCTGGGGGCCTGGTGAAGTTCCGCCTCCGGCAAAGGCGGAGACCGGCGGGGAACTCGGTAGAACGGCAAAAAAATTGTTGATAAAAGTCGGACCTATTCCAAAACCGGTTAAGCCTTTACCTCCCGTGCCTTCCCCGAGTCTCCCTTCTTCAGCGTTATACTTTGGGTAGGAATAAATTTAGGATTTATTAACCAACCTGAAATCGGGCGGCGGCACAACCATTAGGAGGTTCCCATGAAACGGCTCTTGCTCACTTCCGCGTTCCTGACTTTTTCCCTGCTGGGGGCGCCCCCCCGGGCCGCCGCCATGGACGGCTCCTTCCTCTCCGTGAAGGGCGAGGTATCGGTCCAAGGCCTTAAAGGCGTGGTCCGGCAGGCCCTCCGGGGGGCGAAGGTGACCGAGGGCGAAGCGGTCGCCTTGGGGCCGGACGGCCGCGCCGC
>JAICXI010000292.1 GCA_025980505.1 bacterium
CCACCTCTCCCTCCAGGAGAAGCTGGGCCAGGTCGTTGAAAAGATAGCCGGGGGGCAGCAGGGGGTCGGAGGCCGCCACGCTGTAATGGCTCAGCACCGAGGCCACGCCCAGGGCCAGGCCGCCGTCGGCGTCGGGTTTGAAGACCAGCCGGGCCGCCAGGCGCTTGCTGTTGAAACCGTCGCCCGTGGGGTTGAAGTTGATGGCCGCGTCCGTGGGGTTGCCCGCGCCGTCGGTGTTGAGGCCGATGCTGCCGTTGTTGCCCACGTTGAGCTCGTACTTCAAGGCCGCGCCGCCCAGGTTGAAGGTGCCGTAGCCGAACAAGCCCACGATATGGGCGGGCACCACGCCGCCCTTCTTGAAGGCCTGGTCGCTGCCGCCGCCGTCCTCGAAGGCCAGGAAGAAGGGCCGGTCAATGGTGGTTTGGAACTGGTCGCCGTGGTGGAAGGTGCGGTTCCAATAGCCGAAGCTGGTGTGGTCCCGGCCCGCGCCCACCCGGAAGGCGTCGCTGAAGGTGTAGAAAACCACGATGCGCTCCAGGTCGATGGAGGGGGACTGGCCGTCGAACTCCACCACGTCCTCGCTCATGGCGCTCAAGTGCGGACCATATTGGGCCATGATGTGAAGGTCGGTCTGGCCCAGGTAGAAGCCGTTTTGCCGCGGGAAGGAAGCGGCGGGCCCGGCCACGCGGTACTCGGCGTCGCCGTAAAGGTTGAAGTGCAGCCGGAGCTGTTCCGCGTGGGCCTGGCGGAATTTCTCGTCGGCGGCGGATTGGTAGGAGGCCAGTTGGTCCTCCAGGGCCTTCACCCTTTGGGCCAGGGATTTGGATTCGGCGTTGGACTTGGCCGAGGCCTGTTCCTCCTCCCCCTTTTCCCCCCGCGCCCAGCTTGGGGCGGACAAAAAACCAACCGCGAACAACAGGCATATCGGCTTGCGCCAACGGCTCCCCTTCCCCATACATTCCTCCCCTGACGGATTTCGGGTAAGGCGCGTCGGGGTGGGCGGGAAAATCCCCGCAGCGGCACCTCGACGGACCCAAGGCCCGGATTTACCAAACGACCGAAAACGTTTTCATCCCAAGAAACAAAACCACCCTTCCGGGATCCCGCTCCTTGTCGGGAGGAACGGGAAAACGCGGAATGCTTGGGACCCGGCGCCGGGCGGCAAGGCCGTGGGGGCCCTGCGGCGGCACACCTTGCTTCTTTTGGGGAAAGATTTTCTTGGAGCTTGTGCGCCAAGGGCCGGCCGTTTTCGGGAGACCGGCCCCTTTCTTTTCCCGGTCCCGGTCCTTTGGGGACCGGTGACTTCAAAAGGGTGATGTTGGCGAAAATTATAGCGCCGGGTTGGAAAAGCGGGTCCGCCGTCGTTCCGGAAAATCATTTCCGGGGGGACGGAAGCGGGGGAAAGGCGGGTTCCGCCCAGTTTGTATGGCAGAAGCGGCGCCCGCCGCGGGAAAGTTGCCCGTCTATTTGTTGGGTGAGATAAAGGGGAAAGGGGGTTAAAATACGGGCGGCTTCCCAAACCCACGACTCAAGAAAGGCTTCCCCCCGTGTTCCGAAGCAAGCTGGGGCTCCGCGTCGTGCTGACCGTCGTTGCTTCCATCCTGGTGGTCGACCTGATCATCGGGAGTTTCACCGTTTGGAACCAAAGGCAGGCGGTCCTGGACAAGCGCCTGGAATCCCTGCAGTTCTCGGTGGGCCTCCTGGAAGTGGAAATCTCCAACTGCATCCTCCATTCCCGCAACAGCGAGCTTTCCAAGATGCTGTCCGACCTGGCCCGGGGTTACAGCGCCAGTTCCTATCTTCTTTTCGACACCCAGGGCAAGCCTTACCTCCAACAGCAGATGCAGGACGGCTACCCGGCCCTCACCGACGGCTTGAAGGAGCGCCTGCCCGAAGTCGACGACGGTAAGGTCCCGCCCGTGCAGTTGCTGAAGACCCCCAAGGGAAAACTGCTACGGTACCTCCTGCCCTTCCATGACGATGAGGGCCGGCTCAAGGGCGGCCTGGAAATCGAGACCCCCATGGCCGACGTGAACCCGGCCGTGCGCAGGATGATGCGGCAGACCGCCGAAACCTTCGCCCTGGTGGCGCTGGCCGTGGCCTTGTTCGTGGCCGCGGTCATCCTGCCCACGGCCTTTTACTTCGTGGTCAAGCCCATCAACGCCGTCAAGGCGGAGCTGGCGGCCCTTTCCAAGGGCGAGGCGGACCTGACCTTCGAGATCACGGTGCAAACCGACGACGAGATCGGTGAGATGGCGCGGTGGTTCAACGCCTTCATCAAGCGCATCCGCCTCATGGTCACGCGGGTGATGGAACATTCCCAACACCTGACCCAGCAAGTGGAGACCATGACCCATTCCACGGCCGAGGTCTCGTCCATGAGCGAGGACGTGACCACCACCATCCAGCAGATCGCCCGCGGCGCGGAGGAGCAAGCCGTCAAGATCGCCGAGGTCAACCAGCTGATGCAGGAAGTGCAGGAAACCATGAAGGAAGTGGAGAGGCGGGCCCACGAGACCTCGGGCGAGGTGGAAAAAGCCACCCACACGGCCCGCGTGAGCAGCCGCCTGGCCCACGGCACCATCGACAAGATGGTGGAACTCAACGGCGTCATCCTGCAGAACTCGGAAATGGTGGGCAAGCTGGGGACCAAGAGCCAGCAAGTGGGCCGGGTGGTGGAACTCATCTCGGGCATCGCCGAGCAAACCAACCTGCTTTCCCTGAACGCGGCCATCGAGGCGGCCCGGGCCGGGGAACAGGGCCGGGGCTTCGCGGTGGTGGCCGAGGAAATCCGGAACCTGGCCGACGGGGCCAGCCGCGCCACCCAGGAGATCACGGCCTTGGTGCAGGAAATCCAGGATGAGACCGAGCGCGTGGTGGTTTCCATGGAAAAGAGCGCCAAGGAGGCCCAGGGAAGCAAGGAAGGCATCCACCAGATGGAAAGCTCGCTGGACGAGATCGTGGGGGTCATCGAGAACGTGGTGCGGCACAGCAAGAGCATTTCCGAAATCATCAATGCCCAGAACCAGCGCTACAACAAGATCGCCCACAGCATCCAGGACATCAACGCGGTGTCCGAGGAATCGGCGGCCTCCACCCAGGAAGTCTCGGCCTCCACCGAGGAACAAGCCGCCAGCATGGAGCAGGTCAACGCCACCTTCAAGGAACTGGCCGCCATGGCGATGGAATTGAGATCCATGGTGGAAAAGTTCAAGATACGGTAACGGCAGCGGACGGCCGTCAGCGGTTGGCGGGTGGCAAGGCGCCGCTCTCCGTTCTGGGCCTGCCGGCCGCTCCGGTGATCCAGGACTTTCCTTTCCGGGAACTTTTGTCTGCGGCAAATCATTGAATTCCAGTGCCGGGGGGCCTAAGATTCGCCGGACCCCGGCTGACGGCCGGCCGCTAACGGCCGACCGCCATCAACTTCCTTTAAGGAGTCTCCCATGGCTACGCCTTTATCGCTCGACTTGTCCTACATCTCCGACCTGGTTTCCGAAAAGGACATCGAGGCCCTCGCCCCCCGGCTGGAAAAAGCCCTCCAATCCCTCTTGGAAAAGACCGGGCGGGGCTCGGATTACCTGGGATGGATCGACCTGCCCTTCGAGGCC
>JAICXI010000046.1 GCA_025980505.1 bacterium
CGACGAGCTCACCCTGGCGGCCAAGGACATCCTGAAGAGACCGCCGCCCGAGGACCGCATGGACGCGGCCCTTGAAAAACGGGTGGAGCTCCACTGCCACACCCAAATGAGCCGCATGGACGGCCTTTCCAAGATCGACCGCCTCATCGAGAAGGCCGCCAAGTGGGGGCACTCGGCCATCGCCATCACGGACCACGGCGTGGTCCAGGCCTATCCGGAAGCGCGCGCCGCGGCCAAGAAGCACGGCATCAAGCTCATCCTGGGCATGGAAGGCTACCTGGTCGACGAGTTCAAGCGCGAAAAGGGCATGCCCATCTACCACATCATCCTGCTGGTGAAAAACAAGAAGGGGTTGAAGAACCTCTACCAGCTGGTTTCCGAAAGCCACTTGAAATACTTCTATAAACGCCCCCTGATCCCCAAGGCCCTGCTGCAGGAGCACCGGGAAGGGATCATCGTGGGCTCGGCTTGCGAGCAAGGGGAAGTGTGGCAGCACATGCTGCACAAGGGCCGGCCCCTGGAGGAAGTGGCCCAATTTTACGACTACATCGAGATCCAGCCCTGCGCCAACAACGAGTTCATGATCGGGGACGGCGCGGTGAAGGACATGGAGGAACTGCAAAGCCTGACCCGGCGGCTTTACGACACGGGCAAGAAGCTGGGGAAGCCGGTGGTGGCCACGGGCGATTCCCATTTCATCGATCCCCATGACGAGGTGTACCGCAAGATCCTGCACGCGGGCATGGGCTACGGCGTGGAGCGCCAGGCGCCCCTGTACTTCAAGACCACGGACGAACTGAAAGGCGATTTTTCTTATTTCGGGGAGGAGATCGCGCAGGAATTGGTGGTCCAAAACCCCCGAAAGATCGCCGAGATGGTGGAGGAAGTGGAACCCCTGCCCACCCAGACCCTTTCCCCCCTGTGGGAGGGGGCGGACGATCTTCTGAGGGAAACGGCCACGAAAAGGGCCCACGAGCTTTACGGCAACCCCCTGCCGGACTTCATGGAGAAGCGCCTGCAAAAGGAACTCGGCGCCATCATCAACAACAAATTCTCCACCCTTTATGTGATTGCCATGAAGCTGGTGAAAAAATCCCTTTCCGACGGCTATATCGTGGGGAGCAGGGGCAGCGTGGGGAGCTCCTTTGTGGCTTTCCTTTGCGGCATCACCGAGGTGAACCCGCTGATGCCCCATTGGCGCTGCGAGGAAGGGCATTGGTTCGAGTTCCCGCCCAACCCCTCCTCCATGGCGGGCGTGGACCTGCCGGAAAAGAAATGCGCGAAATGCGGGGAGGAGGCCGTGCGCGACGGCTTTTCCATCGCCTTCGAGGTTTTCATGGGTTTCAAGGGCGACAAGATGCCCGATATCGACCTGAACTTTTCCGGCGAGTACCAGCACGAAGCCCACAAGTACGTGGAGGAACTCTTCGGCAAGGACCACTGCTTCCGGGCGGGCACCATCTCGGCGGTCAAGGACAAGATCGCCTTCGGGTTCGTGAAGAAGTTCGTGGAGGAATCGGGCCGTCAGGCCCGCAACGCCGAGTTGAACCGCCTGGTCAAGGGCTGTTCCGGCGTCTCCAAGACCACGGGCCAGCACCCGGGCGGCATCGTCATCCTGCCCAAGGACATGGAAATCACCGATGTGTGCCCGGTGCAGTACCCGGCGGACAACAAGGACGGCGACGTCATCACCACCCACTTCGACTACGACAGCATGCACGACTGCCTGGTGAAGCTGGACATCCTGGGGCACGACAATCCCACCAGCCTGAAGCGCCTGGAAAACATGACGGGCGTTTCCCCCGTCGGGATCCTCTTGAACGACCCCCCGACCATGAGCCTCTTTTCCTCCACCCAGGCGCTCCAGTTGAAGGAAAAGACCGAAAAGGACCTGGGGACCCTGGGTGTGCCCGAATTCGGGACCCAGTTCGCCATGGACATGCTCCGGGACACCAAACCCACCAAGTTCGAGCACTTGGTCCGGCTTTCAGGCCTGGCCCACGGGACGGACGTCTGGCTGGGAAACGCCCAGGAACTCATCCGGAAGGGGACGGCCACCCTTTCCACCGTCATCTCCACCCGGGACGACATGTTGAACGACCTGGTGGCCAAGGGCATGGACGAGGCCCAGGCCTTCAAGGTCATGGAGGACGTGCGCAAGGGCAAGGGCTTGAAACCCGAATACGAACAAGCCATGGTGGCGGCCAAGACGCCTTCCTGGTACGTCGACAGCTGCAAGAAGATCAAGTACATCTTCCCCAAGGCCCACGCGGTGGCTTATTGCATCATGAGTTTCCGGATCGCCTACTTCAAGGTGCACCATCCGCTGGCCTTTTACGCGGACTACTTCACCAACAAGTCCTTCGGTTTCGACGCCACGGTGGCCTGCGGGGGCCTGGGACGGGTGCGGGACCGCATCAAGCTGATCCGCTCCCTGGAAAAACCCACCAACAAGGAGCTGGACGAGGCCTCGGTGCTGGACGTGGTGGAGGAAGTCTATGCCCGGGGGTTCCGGTTCCTGCCGGTCGACCTTTACCAGTCGGACCAGTTCCAGTTCATCCTCCAGGAGTCCGGCGGAGAAAAGATGATCCGCCCGCCCCTGGTGGGGCTGCCCGGCTTGGGGGAGACGGCCGCCGCCGCCATCAAGGCGGAACGCAAAAAGGGCGAGTTCGTCTCGGTGGAGGACATCGTGGAGCGCTGTGGCGTGAACAAGAACGTGGTGGAGATCCTCAAGGACCACGGATGCCTCAAATCCCTTCCCGATTCCAACCAAGCCACGTTGTTTTAAAGGCGCCGCGTTCCACCCCCGCCGATTCTTCCGTCGAAGTTACGGAATGGCGCTTTGACGATTCGTTTTGCAAGTCGATTTGCTCCGTGTTGTTTTCCCCCTCTCCCCTTGCGGGAGAGGGTAGGGTGAGGGGTGATGGAAAATAAAGAATCCAAGAGTTTCGCCAGAACCCTGCGGCGAAATCAAACCGAAGCCGAAAGAAGGATATGGGGTTGCCTGCGTTCACGAGAATTTCGGGGAATCAAATTCAGGAGACAACAACCGTTAGGCCCTTATATTGTTGACTTTTGTTCGTTCCAGAAAAAATGGGTTATCGAGCTGGATGGCGGTCAACACGCTTTAACGCGGCAAGAGGATGCAAAGAGAACGGAGTATCTCCAAAAATCGGGATTTAAAGTGATCCGCATTTGGAACAATGAGGTTTTAACGGACAAGGATTCCGTTTTAGAGTACCTCCGACGAAACCTGGGATAACCACCCCTCACCCTACCCTCTCCCGCAAGGGGAGAGGGTAAGTTATTCTCGAGTCTGGAAGGCCTTGCCCTCAACCGACGAGCCGCCGTTTTTTGAAGAAACGACGAAACCTGGGATAACCACCCCTCGCCCTACCCTCTCCCGCAGGGGGAGAGGGTAAGTTATTGTTGAGCCCGGAAGTCCTTGCCCTCAACCGACGAGCCACCGTTTTTTGAAGAAACGACGAAACCTGGGATAACCACCCCCGCCAGCTTCGATCCCTTGTGGTCGATCACCGCAGGCCCCCTCTTCCCTTGAAGCTCTCGAAGGGCTCCCGTGGGCTCCCGTAAGGGGAGAGGGAAAGCTATGGTTGAGCCCGGAAGTCCTTGCCCCCAACCGACGAGCCATCGCTTTTTGGAAAAGCACGGGCGTCCAACCCGACTGCTTGACTTTGGAAAAACCTACTTCCCGCAGTTGGCACTTCAAAAATCCTTTATTTATCGACCCTTTGCGGGGACGGCCCTTGCCAAAGCCCGGCCTTTTTGCTAAAACATACCCGAATTTAAGGCAGTCCCAAAAGTGGGCCCCTTTCCGGCCCACTTTTTTTTTCCCATGATTTTCCGGAGCATGGGTGAAGAGCTGGAAAAGTTGGCAGACCCGTAAACGGCCGAAAGGCCGTTTGTTATTTAGACCGGAAACAAGGGAAAGAGGCATGGGTTTCCTGGACGAATCGAAAACCGCCCAGCTTCGGGCTTTGACCGAAGCCGTGGTGAAGGACAATTTTCTGGAGCTGTTCGATTTGAAGGCCCGGCCCCAGGGGAAAAAGCTGGTTTTGACCGTGGCCATCGACAAGAAAAGCGGCCCGGTCACGGTGCAGGATTGCGCCACCGTCAGCCTGGACCTGGAAAAGCGGTTGGACGCGCTGGACTTGATCGAGACTTCTTATTTGCTGGAAGTGACGTCGCCGGGGTTGGACCGTCCTTTAAGGAACCTGGACGACTGCCGGCGGTTCAAAGGCTGCAAGGCGCAGTTCGTGATGAACGAGCCCCTGGAGGGGCAGATCAGCATCGAGGGTCGCCTGGGGGAGACCGACGGCGGCCAGGTGGAACTCAGGGTAGGCAAGGAGCGGATCCTGCGGGTCCCCTTTGCCGGGGTGAAAAGCGCAAGGCTGGTAGTGGAGATGTGAAAAAGTTAGGAATGAGGAGTTCGGTATTGGAAGTGGAAGAAAACTTCCAACCCCACACTCCCGACTTCTGACTCCGAACGCGAACGAGGAAAAAATGAGCAACGAATTAGCTTTGGTGATGAGCCAGTTGGAGCACACCAAGCGTATTGACAAGAAAAAACTGGTCGAAGCCATCCAGGCCGCCTTGTCCTCGGCCGCCAAGAAGATGTACGGCGCGGGACAGGAAGTGGACGTGGAGTTCGATGAAGCCAATTACGAATTCCGCGCCTACTATTTGAAGGAAGTGGTGGAGTCGGTCACCGACGCCAACACCCAGTTCACCCTGGCCGAAGCGCGCAAGATCGACAAGGACGCGGAAGTTGGCACCGTCGTCAAGGTGCGGATCCCGGCCGAACAATTCGGCCGTATCGCGGCCCAGACCACCAAGCAGGTCATCGTGCAACGCGTGCAGGACGCCGAGCGCCAGAGCGTTTACGACCAGTTCAAGGAAAAGGAAGGGGACCTCATCACCGCCAGCGTGCTGCGCTACGAGGGCCGCAACGTCATCGCCTCGCTGGGGGACGCCGAGGCCCTTCTGCCCGCCAAGGAGCAGGTGCCGCGGGAACGTTACGCCACCGGCGAGCGCATGAAGATGCTGGTCCTGGAAGTGCGCAAGACCCTCAAGGGCCCCGCCATCATCGTGAGCCGCGCCCATCCCAACCTGGTGCGCAAATTGTTCGAATTGGAAGTCCCCGAGATTTACGAAGGTTCGGTCAAGATCGAGAGCGTGGCCCGGGAACCGGGCGCCCGCACCAAGATTTCCGTGCGCGCCACGGGCGACGACCGCATCGACGCGGTCGGGGCCTGCGTGGGCGTCAAGGGAATCCGCGTACAGAACATCGTGGACGAAATCCGCGGCGAAAAGGTGGACATCGTGCGCTGGGACGAGGATCCCCACTCCTACCTTTCCAACTCCCTTTCGCCCGCTAAAATTTCCCGCATCGTCTTCCACCCCGAGATACCCTCGGCGGAAGTGATCGTCCCCAACGACCAGCTGTCGCTGGCCATCGGGAAAAAGGGCCAAAACGCCCGGCTGGCCGCCCGCCTGACGGGCATCAAAATCGACATCAAAAACGAAGAACAACACGCACAGGAAGAGCGCGCCCGCATGGACGCCCATTTCCAGGAAGTCTCCCAGGAAGTTCCGGAGAACCTGGAAGGGGCTAAGATTGAAGCCCCGTCGGCGGGAGCCGCCGCGGCGCTTACCGACGATGAAAAGAAGGCCGCCCCGCCGGATGAGATCGACGAAGGCGCGGTCAAGGGCGAAGCGGTCCCCGAGGCCCCCGAGCTCTCCAGGGACCCGGAGGGAATCCCCACGATTCCTCCTTCCCCCGAGGTTACAGGTCCCGGGAACGCCACCGAAGGGGAGGAGAAATAACCGAATATGGGTAAACGCCTTTTTGAATTCGCCAAAGAGCTGGGCCTTTCCAGCAAGGATGTGCTGGAACGCTGCAAGAAACTGGGACACAACATCCCCAGCCAGCTGACCGTCGTGGATGAAAAGATACAATCCGATATACGCAGGGACCTGGGTTTGGCCGACCTTCATTCGCCGTCGGTGACCGCGGCCCCCGCGCCTCCGGCCGGTCCGGCCAAATCGCCGGCCACCACGCCCTCCGCGACCCGCACCATGGTGAAGCCGGCTTCCACGCTGACGGCTCCCACGGCCACTTTCCCCGCGCCCAAGCCTTCGGCGGCCAAACCGGCCGCCCCCCGGACCATCGCGCCCCGGAAGAGTTCTTCCACGCCCCCCAAATCCCTCCCTTCCAAGGGCGGGCACGGGCTGGCCGCAGGCCGCCCGCGCAGCGTGACCTCCGTCAAGGCCGAGGCCATCGAGTCCAAATCGGCCACCGGTGAACTCAACGCCGACGGAACGCCGGTGGAACCCAAGGTCCTGACCAAAATCAAGATCACCGAGGGAATCACGGTGGCCGAATTGGCCCAGAAGTTGAACATCAAGGCCGGCGTTCTCATTAAGGAAATGCTGGACCTGAAGATCCTGGCCACCATCAACCAACGGCTGGATATGGCCGTGGCCGAAACGCTGGCCTCGGCGCACGACGCGGAAGTGGAAGTGGTGCCGCTTTACGGCGCCGAACTCTTCCAGGATACGCCGGACGATCCCAAGGACTTGAAACCCCGGTCCCCCGTGGTCACCATCATGGGCCATGTGGACCACGGCAAGACCCTCCTGTTGGACGCCATCCGCAAGACCAAGGTGGCCGAAGGGGAGGCGGGCGGCATCACCCAGCACATCGGCGCCTACCAGGTCAAGCACGACAAGGGAAGCATCACCTTCCTGGACACGCCGGGCCATGAGGCCTTCACGCTCATGCGGGCCCGCGGCGCCAAGGCCACGGACATCGTGGTGCTGGTGGTGGCGGCCGACGACGGCGTCATGCCCCAGACCCTGGAAGCCATCGACCACGCCAAGGAAGCCAAGGTGCCCATCATCGTGGCCTTGAACAAGATCGACAAACCCGAGGCCAACCCGGACCGCGTGAAGACCCAACTGGCCGAAAGGGGCCTGGTACCCGAGGCCTGGGGCGGCACGACCATCTACGTGGAAGTATCGGCCAAGAAGCGGTTGAACCTGGAAAAGCTCCTGGAAATGATCCTCCTGCAAGCGGAGGTCCTGGAACTCAAGGCCGACCCCGCCCGCTCCCCCAAGGGCGTGGTGTTGGAAGCGCGTCTGGACAAGGGTCGCGGCTCCGTGGCCACCTTGCTGGTGGAAAAGGGGACGCTTAAGATCGGCGACAACATCATTGCGGGAAGCACCTACGGCCGCGTGAAGGCCATGCAGGACGACCTGGGCAAGCCCGTCAAGGCCGCCGGCCCCTCCACGCCGGTGGAAGTGTTGGGCCTTTCCGACGTGCCCCAGGCCGGCGACGTGTTTTTCGGCGTCACCGACTCCAAGGTGGCGCGGGAAATTTCCAGCCGCCGCACCGAGGCGCAGAAGGACAACCGCCTGGTGGGCGCCATGAAGCACATCACCCTGGACAACCTCTTCGAGCAGATCAAGGAGGGACAGATTAAGGAATTGAAAGTCATCGTCAAGGCCGACGTGCAAGGTTCGGTGGAGGCCCTGACCCAGTCCCTGGAAAAACTCTCGACGGAGAAGGTCATCCTGAAGGTCATCCATTGCGGCACGGGAAACATCGTCAATTCCGACATCCTGCTGGCTTCGGCCTCCAACGCCATCGTGGTGGGCTTCAACGTCAAGGCCGACTCCAACGCCAAGGGCACGGCCGAGAAGGAAGACGTGGACGTCCGGGTTTACAAGATCATTTACGACGCGGTGGAGGACGTACGCAAGGCCATGGAAGGACTGCTGGAACCCACCTACCGCCAGGTTTCCATCGGTCGGGCGGAAGTCCGGCAGCTGTTCAAGACTCCCAAGGGCACGATCGCCGGTTCCATGGTGCAGTCGGGTAAGCTCACCAACAAGGCCAAGGTCAAGGTCCTGAGGGCCGAGGAGGTCGTCTACGAGGGCGCCCTGTCCTCCCTGCGGCGCTTCAAGGACGATGTCAAGGAAGTGGCCAACGGCTACGAGTGCGGTATCGGCATCGATGGATTCGAGGACATCCAGGTGGGCGACCAGCTGGAAGCCTACATCCTGGAGGCCGTTGCGCAGAAGCTGGAAGACTGATTCAGCCGATGGCCGGCAGCTCTCCGCTAAAGGCTGAAGACAGATGGTGATCGGTTTATTGAGGGCCGAGGTCCATTATCCCGAAAGCGGGTCCCTGAAGGCCAAGCGGTTCACGTTAAGAAGCGTCACCGACCGCCTCCGCAATCAATTCAATGTCTCGGTGGCCGAAGTGGAACACCAGGACCTTTGGCAGAGGTCGGTACTGGCCGTCGTGACGGTCAACACCGACCGCCGACACGCCGATTCCACCCTTTCCAAAGTCTTGGACCTGCTGGAAAGGGAAGGGGACCTGCAGGTGACGGGAGTACAAACCGAATTCCTGTAAACCGGAATCCGGAATTTTGAATGAACGAGGGTTGATGCCCGCTTTGTGGGAATCTTCCTCAATTTAAAGTTCAAAATTGAGAATTGAGCGGGTGATTTCATGCCTTTCAAACGAGCCGACCGGGTTTCAGAAGCCATCAAGCGCGAAGTCAGCGTCATGTTGACCCAGGAAGTGAAGGATCCGGGCATCCATTTCGTTACCGTGACGGCGGTGGAAACCACGGACGATTTGAGGCATGCCAAGATCTTTGTTTCGATTTTAGGCGATGAAAAGACCCGGCAGGAATCGTTCGAAGGTTTGGAACGCGCCAAGGGCTTTTTAAGGGCCGAACTGGGCCGCCGGATCCAACTGCGCTATACCCCCGAGATCCAATTCCGACTGGATAAATCCCTGGACCACGCCTTTAAAATCAGGGGCATCCTGAATAAACTGAAGGCCGAGGAGAAACCGAAAGATGAAGCTTAAGGCCCAACCGATCCCCAAAGCCTCCCGCAAACGTCCGGCGGGGAAGTTCGAGGAGGTCGCCAAACTCATCCAGTCCCGGCAGTCCTTCCTCGTCACCACCCACGTCAACCCGGACGGCGACGGACTGGGGGCCGAATCGGCCCTGTACCTGGCGTTGAAAAAGCTCGGCAAGAAGGTGCGGGTGGTGAACCACGACCCCCTGCCCCACCGCTTCACTTACCTCCCCTTCGCCGCGGCTTACGAGAC